>CAZBCQ010000012.1:5890-11339 GCA_964490255.1 uncultured Terriglobales bacterium
GTGAAGAACTTCTCCCCAGCAGCGACGGTCTTGTCGGTGTTTGCCAGCGAGTCAGTGATTACCACCAACTGGTTGGGATCGGCGCCTTGGTCCCCGTTTCCACTAATGGTTGAGGTAATGCCCCAGATGGTTACATGACCATCGCGATCGACGCGACCGGTGATGTTGCGCAGACCGTCGGTGGCCGGAGCCCAGGGCAGATTGGTGGCGGGATTGTTTCCCTGTGGATAGCCCTTCACGGAATAAGGACTGCCAAGGCCAAGACCGGTCTGTAATGTGTAGGCAAGTGACCACGTGCTAGTCGTGGAATTGAATACCCATTTCTGCAGTCCGGCAGTGGTTTGCGCAGCGGCATGGGTGTAGAGATCTGCAGCTTTCGCGTAACCATCGCCCTCGTCGGCCACATAGAGCGTGTTCGCATTGGCGAACCAGATGCCGAATGGGAATGCCGGATTCACGCCAGAGGGCAGGTTCTTAACGGGAGTTGAAGGGAAACCGGCAAGGATGCACATATTCGTTTGGGTCGTAATGTCAGCAAGCGGAGTGGTGGGAAGAGTCGCGCCAGGCGCAGGAACACCGATGCCCTTTGGACATGCTCCGCCAACCGTGTCGAGGAAGTAGACGGTATTCACGCCATTGCTGCCGCTACCCTTCGAGAAATACAGAACGTTGTTGAATACGGTGAGTCCGCGGAAGTTGTCGTCTTTGCCGACTTTATCTGGCTTCGCGCCCAGTTCAGTGATTGAGAAGCTGCCAACCGGCGTCGGCAGACCAGGATTTTGCTGCCATTCCGGAAGATCGGAAGGAGTGATGATCTGCGTGCCTGCTCCGAGCACAACGCCGCTGGGCTGAGGATTGGCGCCGTTTCCTGCGTTGCCGGCAGTGTAGAAGAAGTTCGCCCCGTTGGTGTTATTCCAGATGGCGGCCCGGCCATTATTGCCGCTGTAGGCGTTGGTTTCGGTGAACTGGAAGTGGCCGTGACGATCAACTTGTGCGACCGCGCGATAGGTGTTCTCGCCAACTGGATTGGTTGGATCGACTACGCCCGGCGTATTCGAGTTCGAAACATCGACGGCGTCGATGGGCACGACATAACCCATGAAGGTGAGATAACGACGGTCGGTGGACAGGTTGAGAGCCAGCTCCGATTTCGATGAGAAGCTGGTAACCAGCTGATCGCTGGTGCTCTTGATTCCGTGCTGGGAGCTGTTTGGCACTTCCAGGGTATTGATCAGTGCGCCCCATGGCGTGATCTGGTCGAGGAGAATTTTGGAGGTGATCCCGAAGCTGCCGTCGTAGATATTGTTGTTCCAGACCAGTGGATAGGAACCGTCATAAGGCGCGCCTGTCGAAGCAGCACAGCCCCCGGTCGTGTTCGCGCAATTGGGCGGAAGAATCGTGCCGACTTTCACATTGTTCGGGTTGTTGTCATACACGCTGCGGCTGACCACAAGGTTGCCGGGCCGGAAATTCGTATCGTGTTTATCGCGATCTGAGTGAAAGTCCTGCGCGCTGAGAGCAACGCTCGCACCGACGCTGAAAAGCGCGAAGCCTTTGAGAAGTGCGCGCCAGAAATCTGTTTTGCTGCTGGGAGTCAACATTGTTAGAAATCTCCTCACCGAGAATGAGCTGCGAACTGGGGACCGCAGCCAAGTGCGAGGAACTTACCAGCGTGGTATTAACGGCGGATTACAGGGATTTCAGCGAGTCGGAGAAAGGCATCGGAGAGCGATGCGATCGCCGGCTGGACTTGTCGACTGGCATCGCTTTCTGCCCAACTCGCACCCGGTGAACTAGAATTGAGACCTTCACGCATCATGCATATTCGGGAGTGCTAATGGAGGAGTAGGTCCGTGGAAATGCCCGCATCACCACAGCCGTACGTGTTTTGAAGTGATGGCGCGACTCGACAAGATGAGTTCCGGCGAAGAATCCAAAGTAAAAGAGGCGGAGAGCGCGAGATGAATCAGGCCCAGTTTCAGATGAAGGTACGGCAATTATTCCAACAGCACGAAAAGCTGATCCGGCGGAAGAACTCGAAGCTGAAGAACGGCAATGGCATCTTTGATCGCTACCAGTACCCAGTTGTAACGGCGGAGCACACGCCTATCTTTTGGCGATACGACCTCGATCCGAAGAACAATCCAGCTCTGATGGAGCGCATGGGGATCAACGCCACCTTCAATGCCGGAGCGATTGAGCACGAGGGCAAGATCCTGGTCTTGGCGCGCGTGGAGGGCGCAGATCGGAAATCGTTCCTCGCAGTAGCTGAGAGTTTGAATGGAATCGACAACTTTCGCTTCTGGGATTATCCGATCCTGATGCCGGAGACGAGCGATCCGGACGTGAACGTCTACGACATTCGCGTAGTGCGGCATGAGGACGGATGGATCTACGGTTTGTTCTGCACGGAGCGCAAGGATCCGAAAGCTCCGTCGTGGGATACGTCATCGGCGATCGCGCAGTGTGGGCTGGCGCGTACCAAAGACTTGAAAAGGTGGGAGCGGTTGGCGGATCTGAAGACCAAGTCTCCGCAGCAGAGAAACGTGGTGCTGCATCCGGAGTTCGTGAATGGCAAGTACGCCCTCTACACGCGTCCCCAAGACGAGTTCATCCAGGCAGGTAAAGGCGGCGGGATTGGCTGGGGATTGTGCAGCTCGATGGAGAACGCGGTCGTCGAGAAAGAAGTGATCATGGACAACCGCGAGTATCACACGATCAAGGAAGTAAAGAATGGATTGGGCCCGGCGCCAATCAAGACAGCGAAGGGCTGGCTGCATCTGGCGCATGGCGTGCGGAACACCGCCGCAGGGCTGCGCTATGTGCTCTATATGTTCCTATGTGACTTGGAGCGGCCGCACGTCATCACACGCCGGCCTGCCGGATACTTTATGGGACCGCAGGGAGATGAGCGCATTGGCGACGTTTCCAACGTTGTCTTCAGCAATGGATGGGTGCCGCGGAAGAACGGCGAAGTGTTGATCTACTACGGTTCATCGGACACGCGACTGCACGTGGCGACAACCACCATCGACCGGCTGCTGGATTACGTGTTGAACACGCCCGAGGATCCGCTGCGAAGCTACGCGTGCGTTGAACAGCGCTATGCACTCATTCAGAAGAATCTGGAATTGCTGAAGCGAAATCAAAAATCGGGTCGAAAGCCGCTGGCAAAGACTGCTCGACTGGGGACGCGATAGCTGCCGTCGAGACAGCATTCGTCTTCTCCGGTACTTGCTGACAACTGCGCGCGGCGGAGATGCGCATGGCTGCTTCGAGAATGCCTCCGCGATTTGCGATGGATTTGCATCCATTCGCCAGAATGGCCGCAACCATCGAGGCCCAGCCCTCGCGATGGTCGCGGTCTATTTCCGCGCCATCCGGGCCCGGAGTCGAGGCCAGGAATTGCGGTCGGCCGACAAGAAACGCAACCAGCTGTTCGGGACTGTCGTGTTTGATTTCCTCGCGAAATTCGGTGGCATGATAGGCGTCGTTGTGGATATGCATCAGCACCAGCCTGTACGCATTCGGTTGCCACAACGAACGGCCTTCTGCCAGACCGCCGGCGCAGACTACATCCAATCCTCGGTCGCGTAGAGCCTTCGCTCTGAGATTCCGTGTGCTGGTTGCAGTGTCGACCAGCAATACCTTTCGTTGCAGGGAAGCGGGCAGTGGTAATGTTCTATGATTGCTCACTGAAACAGTCCTTTCCGGATGTTCAGACTTTCCTGCTCACGTTAGTTGCTAATCGACATCTTCGTCGTCTGAGGAATGCTTGTCCTGGTCGTCGGTGCCCACGTGAAAAAGGGCCGCCTGCTCTTGCGCCAGTCTTTCGAGTTCGCTCGCATCGTCCACAGCACCAGACGGCTTCTCCAGCTTGCGCTGGTTTTTACGATCGGCCTTGTCACGTTGACGTTGTTGTCTTGCCTGTTCTTTCTGTCGCTTCGTAAAGCTTGTTCGTCCTGCCATTCACCCTCGCCTTCTTGTTTACAGTGCCTGTTTGCATTCGTCGAGCTAGAAAAAACCATTACCAGCGCGGTTCTCTGGGCTGCCGGGCATGTCCGCGGTAGTCGTCGCGTCCGCCACCGCCTCCACCAAATCGTCGTCCGCCGCCGCCGCTGCTCGTCTTTGGTTTGGCCTCATTGACTTTTAACGCCCTGCCACCGAGCTCGGCGCCATCCAAAGCAGCAATGGCCTTATCAGCTTCTGCGGCATTGGTCATTTCGACAAAGGCAAAACCGCGCGAACGTCCGGTATCGCGATCCGTCACCATGCTTACTTTCTCGACTGCGCCGTGGACCTCGAAGGCGCTACGAAGTTCAGATTCCGTGGTGCTGTGTGAAACGTTGCCGACGTAAAGATTCTTCATAATTCCCTCTTCTGATTTTTCGAAGCCATTCCTGAACCGCTTTTCTTCGATTGCGCGGAGCCGCTCACGAGCTCCCGATTCTTCTTCCGGCGTTGAATGTTCTGCCGCCGTTCGCGGTTGAATCTGGACTTATCCCCATTAAGGCTCGACATTGCTTGGCTCCTGTTCGCCGCTGTTAGTACGTTCCGTTTTCAAAGACTATGGTGAAGGCGCTGTTTCGAAGTCGCGAACAGTCCAGACGACACACTGCTCAGGAGGTAATCGAGTTGAAATCTAGATGACACCTGACGCCCCCTTTGAATTCCTCAATCGCGAAGGCCAAGGTGCCAGTAGGTGTGTCTTCGAGGTTAAGTACACCCAGTATACTCTGATTCGCGCGAGTAGGCTTCCGTGCGCGACCGCGCTGCAGGGGCACAGGCGTCAGGTTGATTCTTCAGCGATCTCAAGCGCTGGCTATCGAGGCGTATTGTAAGCAGAGTGCCGCATTTCGGAACGTGCTGATAGCGGTTGGTCTGACGTCGATCCGAAGAGATTCACTCGGTTGCGGCCCGATTCTTTCCCTTCGTAGAGCGCGAGATCTGCGCGACGCAGCAATGACTCCGGCACGTCTTCCGGGCGAGACATGGTTAATCCGATCGTCGCTGTGACATAGAGCGGATTCGCATTCAAGCTGATCGGGTGCTCGCAAATTCGCGTGCGGATGCGTTCCGCGATATGGAGGGCGGCTGCCTGATCGCAGTCGGTAACGATGATCAGAAATTCTTCACCGCCGTAACGTCCAACGTAGTCATGCGAGCGAAGGCAGTCCTGCATGCGGGTGCAGGAAGCGACGATGGCGATGTCGCCGGCAGCGTGACCGAATTGATCGTTGATGGATTTGAAATGATCGAGGTCGATGAGCAGAATCGCCAGTCCGACTTCCGACCGCGCCGAACGAGACAATTCGCGTTCCAATGCGGCGAGGATCGCACTGCGATTCATCGCCCCGGTCATGCCGTCGTGAGTGGCACGGTACTCAAGTGCTTCACGAGTTCGAGCCAATTCAGAAAAAGACTCTCGGACAGTTGCGAGCGAGTTGCG
>CAZBCQ010000012.1:11439-31072 GCA_964490255.1 uncultured Terriglobales bacterium
CACGAGTTCGAGCCAATTCAGAAAAAGACTCTCGGACAGTTGCGAGCGAGTTGCGCAGCTTGCGGCCGAGAATCTGCTGGTTTGCAAAGAGCAGAATCGCCAGAGCGACAACGGCGATAAACGAAACGAGTATCCGGAAATTACGCACTGGCTCGGGCGCGTGACTGTACTCGAGGCTCCAGACAGCCATCACCGGGACAGACAGCATGGCGCAGATCGCAAGACGACTGATCCACGTAGCGTGCTGTGCGTCCTCATCTTCAGTGACCTGAGACTCCCTGTTAGGAGCGCGGCCGGGCTCCAGAGAGGCCGCCCAGACCATGGTGGCAATCGCAAGCAGCAGCGGGATGTCGTGTGGGCTCCCCGTGTAGTATTCACCGCGGTCCATGGCCATGTTGATGAACAGCGAACTGATGGTGTAGCCCACGGATGCGAGGAGCAGGGCGCCGTAGAGGCTTCTCCAGCCAGCACGGGCGCGATACCAGAGAAGCAGCCAGCCAGCGATCAGGACTAACGACTCAGTGAGATAAAGCACATTGAAGCTTGAGCCGTACTGTGCGCCATTAGGAATGAGGTACTGCCAGGGGATGACGACAAAGGAGTAGAGGTACATCCACCAGACGGCAATCATTGCCAGCGGCAATCCAACAAGCGAAGGGATTTCACGATGTTCGTGTGGAACCGTGGCGAGCGCAGCCATCATGGGCACGAGGTGCAAAAACAACACGATATCGAGAAATGTGGGCGCACTCACATCGATGTGGCGGACGAGCTCCAGATATGGCCACATTGCCGAACTGAAGAGCCAGAGGGCGGCTCCCGCTGTCATCAGGAGCCAGAAACTGCGAGCGCTGCCGCGAGACCCTATCAGGTTGCAGGCAAATGCGGCCAACACAAGACCCACCAGAAGAGGCTGCCCGAGGACAGTAAAGATGGCGAGGTGCTGGGACGGAGAACCGAAGCCGGCGGCAAAAGAATAGATCACCACCACAATGGCGGAGGCACCTACCAAGAAGTTCCGATAGTGACTTCGATTCAGCAAACAAACCCATTTCTTGCAGCCGATTCGGATGGGAGGATAGTCCGGATTGCCGCTTGCCCGATATGAATGGGGGAATCTTATCTGAGTTTCGACCCCAAGGAGATGTGACCAAAGTCACATTGCCGGGCAGGAGTAACCTGCGGCTGGAATCGTACAGTGCATCCGTACGTAGTTTGTGCTTCAGGTGGGCGGCACGCTAAGAATCAGCGCATAGGGAATCCGCGATGTGTCGCACGAGTTGGCGGTCAGTGACCTGAAACTTGTCTTCACGAGCTTGCTGCGAGCCTCCAAAAGTCACATCGGGACGAGCTTGCGTTGAGGTATCAATCACCGTCTTAAACGCGGTCAGATGAACTTGGCGGCAACCGGTTTGGCGAATGACGTCCGGTACGGAGGCAGGAGGAATTCCTCCGCCCGGCAGGATTTCGATGCGATTGCCCGCGTATTCGATCAAGTCCCGAATGAAAGGAACCGCCGCGAGGGCAGAATCCTTTTGGCCGCTGGTCAGGATACGCGTGAATCCCAGGTTCACGATTTCGTCGAGAGCGGCTATTGGGTCCGGAGTCACATCGAATGCCCGATGAAAGACAATTTGCCGGTGGCATACCAGTTTGAGCAACCGGCGGCAGCGCTCGGCATCCACGGTGCCATCGGGGCGCAAAATACCGAACACCAGTCCATCAGCGCCGTTCCCGACGGCGAGCTCAACGTCTCGCTCCATCGATGCCATCTCACGTTCGCTGTAACAGAACCCGCCTGCGCGCGGACGAATCATGACCATGACCGGAATCTTCAAGCGCGACTTCGCTTCGAGAATTGTTCCCAGCGAAGGAGTGAGCCCGCCAAGGAAAAGCGCCGAGCAAAGCTCAACGCGGTCGGCACCGCCGGCTTCGGCTTCGATAGCGTCATCAATGGAGCCGCAACAGATTTCGAGTAAGGTCCTCATCATTGGGAAACAGGGTACAGCAGCGACCGCAGCGGACGAAATCGTACTGGTGTCAGCGCCGAAAGTACGCAACAACTTCTGGCTGCATTAGGTAGAAGATGACAAGGACGGACGAGAGGAGTTTGGCGCCCTCGGACACCATAAAGAGCCAGCGAAACTCCACGACCGCGGAAGATATGGCGGGGATCGCCGCACCGCCAAAGAGTGCGAACAATAATATTGCGCCACGGCGAGCACCGGGCCATCGACGCAGGAGCGCTAAACCGAGTGCTGTGCTGGTTCCGGCAGCCAGGAAGAAAATACCTGGTCCCATGAGTTCGAGACCCTCCAGCAGGTATGCTCCGGAGCGAAGGGGAGCGTGATCGAGACTGGTGAGGACACCAGTGATGCCAAGAAAAGCCGCTGCGAACCAACAAAGTGAGACGATGAGCCAGATGACGTTGGGACGAGAAGATTTCATGCGAATGAGGTGAGCAGCTGCAAAGCTTTGCAGCTAAGCTGCTCCACTTTGCAAAGAAAAGGGGCAACTCAACAGCAAAGTTACTGAGCGCATTCTAAGCTCTTGATTCTATGCCTTGAAAAGCGGCGCGATGTTATTCCCTTTTGGGGACTCAATTGCAAAGGTGCACGTGAGGACCCCAGACATGCGCACGCTTAGGAGTTTGGCAGGTCTCGCTGTATTGATCTGCTGCACCACCATGCTGCACGCGCAACATGGTCGAGCAACGGATCCAAATCTGTGCAACGAGAGCAACACGACGACGGAAACCACGGATACCTTCAGCTTTTCGGCAATCGATTCGGGCCCCGCTATAGGGACGGGTGTGTTCTGCTTTCTAAATTCGTCCACGGACATCTGGGACAACATCCTCCTACAAGTCAGCTCGAACAATCTGCTGGCGTCAAATGTGTTTTGCGATTCACCCGCAACTGACCAGGGCACAGCCTTTGCACCCGGGTGCATGGTGAATGCAAACCCGGATCAGTCAGTTGCTAGCATCTTCTTTTTTGGAGGTGGGTGCGAGTTTTCCGGAGCTTCGCCAGACAGCAACTCAGGAAATCCATGTGTTCCCCCGGATAATGATCCACTGGACGACTACACAGGGATAGCGGTTGGTAACTATCTGATCATTGACCTCAACCCTTGTGGTACTGAGGGTGAGAACTGCCAAAACCAAAACAATCCGAATGCTGGTTACGGTGCGTGGCTTGATAAGAACGGTAACGCGCTCAGCTTCGTAGCAACCGCAAACGTACCGGAACCCACCTCCTTGGTGCTCCTTGGAACGGGCTTGGTGATCGGCTTGCGTCGGCGAGTCTTCCGCCCAAAGAACTGATCGCTTGTAGGGACGATGTAGCATACTAAGAACGGCCTGCCGCGTGATCAGGCCGTTTTGCTTTTGAACCTATTCTCCACTGAAAATTCGCGTCTCAGAGCTAAACGACTGCTCTGCGGGTCTGCAGTTGGGAGCGCGTGGATTGCTACTTCGGACCAGGTATGGATGAAGCCGACTGGAACTGGGGGTCTTGGAAGGCTTTGTTAAACCAAGGATCCGCCTTTGCTATTTGAAGCGAGTAGCCTTTTTTGACTGCGTCCCTAAACGCAGAGATAGCTGCCTCTTTCTGCCCGGCAAGATAGCTGATCTCAGCATCGTAGTAAATCAGATCCGCACTATGCGCGTCGATTGCGCGGGCTCTTCTGATCAGGGTCAACCCGTTCGAAACATCACCCTTCTGAGCATAGTAGAGAGCCAAACTTCCCAGGACATTAGCGTCTCGCGGATTGACTCGCAGTTCCTTGCTAGCTAGTGCTATCGCCTCATCGAATGCTTTGACTGCCTGAACGCGATCTCCCGCCCACCAATAACCGCTAGCAAGATTGCCTACTAGGAACTGATCGTCGGGACTGAGCTCCACGGCTTTCTTGTAATTATCGACGGCCGCTTTGTAATCCTGAAGGTAGAAATAGGAATTGCCGAGATTCAGATAGGTGTCTGGATTGGGTTTTAGCGACAATGCCCTTTGATATATGCCGATGCTTTCCTTCCAGGCATTCTGGCTGAAGTACGCCAGCCCCAGATTGGAGTATGCGGCTGCATTGTCGGGGGCTAATTCGATGACTTTCTTGTAAGCTGCGACTGCTTCATCGTACATGCCGAACCGGTACGAGGTTGTTCCTAACAGGTTGTAGTTGAACCAGAAATATGGGTTCAGCTCGATTGCTTTTTTGTACGCGGCGATTGCCTCGTCTTTCTGGCCAGCCGCCCGATATGTGTCACCCAGGCGTCGATAAGCCTCGTCGGAGTTCGGAGCGAGCTTCAACGCGTCATGCAGAACAGAAACGGCTTCGGCAGTTTTGCCGCTGGCATTCAGAACGCTTCCCAGCGTGTACTGCACTTCCGGAATACTGTCCGCTCCAGTAATTCGGTTTGCGGCTTGGGCTGCGGCCAAGGCTTGCTGCGCCGCATTCGGATCTTTGCTGCTCTTATAGACACGCAAATAGGCATCGGCGAGACCAGCCCAAGCCAAGGCGAAGTTTGGATCGGCTTTTGTCGCCTGATTGTAGTAACCGATTGCGGTCTGGACATTTTTCGGGTCCAGTTCTCCCCGCGTAAAGGTATTGCGGCCTTTTAGGTACAGCTCGTAGGCGGCGGTGTTCTCGGTTGGGTGGAAAGCCACCCCGAGTTGCGAACTGGGAGATAGCGCCGGTTGCAGCGCATCGAACATGTTGTCTTCGAGCGTGAGCAAATCCTGGATCTTTCCGGAGAACGGCTGAAGGGCCTTACCCACCTGTTTGCCCTGACTATCAAGTAGGTTTAGCACCACAAGCACGTCATCACCAGACCCCTGCACGCTTCCCTGCACTACATAGCTCACGCCCAGGCTTTTCGCAATGTCGGGAATCGGGCTGCTGGCATTCACTTTTTGAATAGCAGAAGCCGACGCCACGTTCAGTTCTTTCAACTGGGACAGCTTGGCGATGAGAGCTTCGGTGATACCTGTGCCGATATATCCCAATTGTGCTTCGTCGCCGAGAATCTTCACCGGTAAGACGGCAACTCGCCGCTCCGGTACGGCAGCGACCTGCTCGGTCCCAGACTTGTGCAGGTAACGGTACCCCACGACCGCAATTCCGCTGCTCACGATCAGGGCCCCAGCCACAATTCCCGCGAAGAGCCGTTTGCTGACCGGAACGTTCACGGCCATTTGCGGCAGACGAATCGACATACTGGGCGAGAATCCGGACGGCGATTGCTGTAACTCAATGTCGTTAAGAATCTCGCGCGCGGACTTATAACGCCGGGCTGGATCGCGCTCCAGGCACTTCATCACGACCTGGTTCAACCAGTCGGGGATTTCAGGATTGACCGCCTTCGGTTCGGGTGGCGCCTCATTGGCACGCTTATACATCAACTGAAACGTTGATTCGGCCTGGAATGGCACATCGCCGGTCAGCATTTCGTAGATGATGAGCCCGAGCGCGTACAGATCCGTGCGGCCATCCACCGGCTTGCATTCAATCTGTTCGGGAGCCATGTAGCGAGGAGTGCCGAGCAACTCGCCGGTCATGGTCATGCCGCCTTCACTCTCGATTGACTTGGCCAGCCCGAAGTCGGAGACGTAAACGTGATCGTCCTTATCGAGCATGATGTTTTGCGGCTTCATGTCCCGATGGACCACATCCTCCCCATGCGCAGCCTCCAGAGCGGCGCAGAGCTGCTTGGCAATGTGCAGAGTGCGCTCGATGCTGAGCTTCCCTTGCGAGTGCAGGACGTGATAAAGATCGGAGCCGTCCACGAAGGCCATGGAAATGAACTTCGTTCCGGCGACATCACCCAGATCGTGGATGCGGAGGATGTTCTTGTGGGAGATCTTGCTCGCCAGCAGCAATTCCTGCTTGAACCGCTGCATCGCTTCCGGATGAACCATCAGTTCCGGACGGACCAACTTCAGGGCGACGGTGCGGTTGAGATCAAGATCATAGGCCTTGTAGACCGCCCCCATGCCTCCCTGGCCTAGCAGCTTTTCGACGCGATAACGCGGACCGAAATCGACGTCCGAACTGGAGCGCGAGCGGGCTCGGCTCACACCGACGCCAGTGGGGAAATTTCCTGAGCCTCCTGCGAACGAGGCACGCGTGGCCGCGTCAGCGCGGGCAGAAACCGGCGCTGGACTCGGCGATGAATCTCTGCCGCCACCCCAAGTGGAGTCCGACTGTGATTCTGGGAGTTGGCTATCGCATTGTGTACAACGCGTCGCAAGCCCTGGGTTGCTTGCCCCGCACTTTGGACACGTCATAGGAAGGCCCACCACCTTCCACCAGGCTGGGAATTATGTTGCAGGTGGGGAGGCACCGCAAGCGAAACTCGCCTGCCGGGAGCCGGCGAACATTTCCCCACAGCTGGTGAAGCTGGAAGGAATGTTAGCACTTCATCCCCAATCTTTCGCGGCTCTTTTTGTTACTTTTCCAAAACTTCGTCCAGGTTCAGTCGATCGCCACTTTGCAGCGTAATCATCTTCTGAAGCGGCTTATAGCCTGGCGCCGTGAGCACGATCTCATAGTTTCCGGGCGGGATCGCGAATTCAGCCGGTGTGCCTCGGTCCATCATGCGATTGTTGATCGTGATTTGTGCACCCTTGGGGGTGGTTTTGATCTTCACGACACCGACGTCTTTGCCACCGCCGAAGAGTTTGCCCAGTTTGTTCGTGCTGCGCACTTCGTTGGCATCGCCCATTGCTTTGAGGTTTGGCGAGAAATGCGCCGTCTGGCCAGGATTCATATCCACTGACTGCGAGGCGTCAAAATAGCCCAGTCTCTTCACCGTGATCGTGTGGGAACCCTTGTTAAGCGAAAGCTGCGCGGGAGTTACCTTTCCGCTATCACGTCCGTCCACGTAGATAGAAGAGCCCGCAGGCTCGCTATTCACGGCGGCAATAGCAGCCATCTCGGAAAGGTTGAGGGAGACCACTGCCCGATTCGAGGCGACGACTTCCACGTTTTGAGACTGTGTCGAAAAACCTGGCTTGCTAAGGACGATCGAGTGCGGTCCGGCGTACAAGGTAACTGCGTAGGGCGTCACCCAGCCCGGGTCAGATCGGCCATCAATCTGAACCTGCGCTCCAGCCGGAACCGAACTGATCGCCAGTTCTCCGGTTACCGGAATGGGGGCAGCTGTAGCCACCTGCTTGACCGCGTTCTTCTTTTTCTTGTCCTTCTTGGAGAAGACGACTTCGGGCTCGGAATTCTGCTGCTCGGCCGCCAACACCTCGGGAGATTGAGCAGGCAACTGAGCGGGCGCCGCGACGACTGGTTCGGGTTTCGTCGCAATGGCGTTCCCTGCCGCAGGCTGGATGACTTCCTCGCGATTGTGACCAAACTGCAATCCGATTAGCACCGCGATGATCAAGAGAAGAAGTACTGCGCCGCCCGCAATCATCTGGTTCTTGCGGTCTGCCAGATCGAATCCTGCGTTCTGTGGTTTCGCTTTGGGCTTCGGCAATGTCGCTGGGACGTGTGCAGCAACTGGTTTAGGTGCGCTGACTCTGAGCTCAGGCGCGATTGGTGGCGTTGAGATTCGTATCGTGCTATCGATCACCGGCCGGTTCCGCGGCGCGGCAACTACGAGGGGGTGAACGACCTTGGATTCCTGCTTGGGTTGCTGAGCCTCGGCGGTTCCGGGAATCGGCTCCGGCGCGACTGCCACGCCGGATTGCGCGGGCGCTGCCTGTTTCGGCGCCAACGAAATGGGTGTCATCGGAATAGGCGGTACCGAGGGTGTGAAGGTTCCATAAGACTGCGCGGCAGCTGGCGCCGTAGGCCGAGGCACCATCATGTCTGACGTGACGGGATTCGCGGCGTACGCGCTGGTGGGTGCTGCTGTACGAATTGGGGGAGGGGCAATGGGTTTCACGGCAACCGGAGTTGCGAACGTTTCGGGACGGCTGATGTTCGGAGGCGCGGACTGCGCCTGCATGCGGCCGGTTTCGACACCAGCAGGCACGCTCGCGACACCGAACTGCTTGTAATGTTCAATGTCGTTGATGAGTTCGGCGCCGGTCTGATATCGATCGGAAGCATTCTTCGCCAGAGCCTTCATCACCACATGATTGATTCCGGGAGGCACACCGGGAACAACTTGTGACAGCGGCGGCGGTAGCGTCCCGAGAATGTTCTTGCAGATTTCCTCTCTGGTCTCGCCAGCGGCTGCTTTCGTGCCCGAGATCAACTCATAGAGCATCGCGCCCCAGTTGAAAATGTTGGAGCGAACATCCATTGGGGCGCGCTGGATCTGTTCCGGAGCCATGTAATACAGAAGCTGCGGAATACTGTTGGGACCAGGCGCGCCAACTTCCACTCCTGGGGGGACGCCGTAGTCCATGATCTTGACCGAGCCGTCCCATTCCACCATGACGTTCGCCGGCTTCAGATTGCGATGGATGATCTTCTTGCTGGCAGCATGATCGAGCGCGGAGCACACCTGGCGCGAGAGGTCGACCACATCGTTCGTCGACATGTCCTTCTTGCTGAGCATCATGTCCAAAATGCGGATGCCATCTACAAACTCGAGTACAGCGAAGAAGACACCCTTGTCCTCACCTGATCCGAGCACAGTGACGATATTCGGGCTGCTGAGGGCGCGTGCTTCTTCCGCTTCCGTTCGAAAGCGCTTCAGTAACTCTTGATCGTGCCCCTCATTGGAGTCCAAGCGGAAGGTTTTCAGTGCGACCGTCTGTTTGGTCTTCGGGTCCGTGGCTTTGATGACTGTGCCGACCCGGTACTGGGCTAGTTCGCCGACAATTTCGTAACGTCCAAGGGTCTCTTTACCCATTTCTGCCTCTTAATTTCGTGGCGAAGCCCAAGGGAGCACCGCGAGGCGCGCACCTTCACTGAGGGAGGAAGGTCGAAGATAACTGAAGTTATCCGCATTAGGGCAGGTAACCTTAGAGCGGAAAGCATTGGACTTTCGTCACGTGCGCGTGAGCCGTGTGAGATCGCGAGCACAATCGATTGGTGACAAAAGTGGCCATGAATAGAGGGCATTGACAGGTGGGCGTTGTGCGCGCAAATATATGTTGTACACGACGCGTCGTACACGACATGGTGGGGTGTGGCGATGAAGATGGACTTCGGCGAAGTGATCCGCTGGTTGTGGATCTGCGTGGGCGTTTTCTGGGTTGCAGGCTGGATCGGCGCCAAGCCTTCCGCTCGCACTCAGGCGACCGGATCGAGAGCCCTTCAGTTGTCCTTCGAACTGGCGGCGTTCTACCTGCTGCTTTACAAGGAGAGACTACCTTCGTTTCTGCGAATGCGCGTGCTGCCGGATTCCGTGTCGACGCATTGGATTGCGGTGACGCTGGCCGCGGCGGGCGCTGCGGTTGCGGTCTGGGCGCGCCTTTCCCTGGGCACGAACTGGAGCGCACGGGTCACGATCAAAGAGCAGCATGAACTGGTCCGGACGGGACCGTACGCGCTGGTACGCCATCCGATTTATTCCGGGCTGCTACTCATGGTGCTGGGCACGGCAGTGGATATCGGCCAAGTACGTGGTTTCCTTGCGCTGGTTTTGGCATTCACTGGGTGGTATTTGAAATCACGCACCGAAGACGCGTTCATGGAACAGCACTTTGGGACTGAATACACGCAATATCGCCACCACGTGAAGGGATTGATTCCGGGAATATTCTGAGCGGCACGAAAACATACGATGCGGGACGACGAACTAAATATCCTGGCGCAGGAGATCGGCGAACATCTGCGCGTGGTACGGCAGATTTTGCGGCGTCCAATGGAGGCGGAGTTTGCTCGCGGGCACTTGACTGGTCCTCAACAGCTGGTGATGGAGGTATTGGTTCGATCGGATGGCCTCAGCCTGAAAGAACTTAGCAAGCGAGTGAGTTTGTCGCACAGCACGGTTTCGGGAATCGTGGACCGGCTCGAGAAGCGTGGATTTCTGAAACGAAAACCACATCCCAACGATCGACGATTCACCGTGATTACGCCATCGAAGCAGGTTCAAGAATTCCTGGAAAAGAAACTGCCGATACTGGCGATCCATCCACTGGTGGAAGTTCTCGGCAAGGCGAGCGTCTCCGAGCGCGAAGAGATCTTGCGCGGCGTGCGCGCACTGCGCAGGCTCGCGGAAAAATAAAGAAATCAGCCACGGACCGCACGAATATCACTGATCATTTTGACATTGCGGCTGGTTTGTCGGCCGTCCCGCGAATTAGCCGATCAAGAACTGAGCTTCAAATCCGCGGAATGCGGCGAGACATGCTCGACTCCACACGTACAGCGTCCAAAGTAAGCCCACGGACGGTGATCAATTCGGTACTATTGCGGCATGGAAGCGGGTATAGATGTGGTACTTTAAACCCGCTTTCAGTAGAAAAACATCACCGCAGGCACGGACCCGCGGACGGATTGCTGTTTAGCTCCGAGGTCACCGCAATTAAGTCGGTTAATCGGTTATTTTCGGCTGAATAACTAAGAAGTAAAGGAACAAGGCGGGGTAAAGAATGGCTCTCGGCTTCGGCTTCAACAAACAGAAGGTTCTTGCCAACGCGGAGAAGTACGTCCAGCAAGGCAAGCTGACGAATGCCATCGCCGAGTACGAGAAGATTCTCGAAAAAGATCCGAAAGATCTTACCGTTCTGAACACGATCGGCGATCTCTACGCCCGCGACGGAAACGGCTCCAAAGCCAGCGAATATTACACGCGTGTGGGCGATTCGTATGCCCAGCAGGGATTCACGCTGCGCGCGATCGCCATGTACAAGAAAGTCACCAAGCTGGACCCGAGTTCGCTCAGCATGGTGCAGAAGCTCGCCGAGCTGTACACCCAGCAAGGCCTTCTGAATGATGCGCGCCAGCAATACCTGATCCTGGCCGATTCCGCGCAGAAGAAGAACGATTACGACGGAGCCGCCCGCATCTTCGAAAAGATGCTTGAGGGCGATTCGGATAATGCCGCTGTCCAGGCAAAACTGGCGGATATCTACGTTCGGCTGGGGAAGAAAGACAAGGCGCGCGATCTACTTTTCCGGATTGCTACTTCCCTTTCCGAGCGGCGTTCGGTGGACGCGGCAATCGATGCGCTGAATCGGTTGCTGGCCATCGATCCGACTCATACCGAAGCTCTGTTGTTACGCGGCAAAATTGCGCTGGACGCAGGCGATACGAGCGGTGGAATTACGTTCCTTGAGCGTGTCCCGACGATCGACTCCTTGCCGCAGGGATTGCATTCGCTGCTGCGCGCCTACTTAGGCCTGCAAAAGTACGAGGAATCCGAGCCTCTGGCGCGCAAGCTGCTTTCGGTTCACAACGACAGCAGTGGGATTCGCGAATACGCCACCACACTGGTCACATCGGGGCACGCGGAAATGGCCCTGCGGATTTACGACGAGTTTTCGAGCACGTTGCTTGCCGGCGACAGCACAGAAGTCATCCTGGCGTTGCAGCCTCTGATCGGACAGTTGAAGGATAAGCCTGCATCGCTGGAAACCCTGCGCAACATCTTTGAAAAGGCCGGCGCATCCAGCAGCGTTCCCGAAATTAACGAGTTGCTTGCTCACGCGTACGTGCAGGCCGGGGAGTTGGAGAAAGCCCGCGACCTCTATAAGGGGCTGGCAGATCTGGAACCGGGTAATCCACTGCACATGCAGAATTACCGGCAGGTGATGGCGCGCATGGGCCAGGATGTCGCGGGACGTCCAGGAGAGCCGAAAGAGAGTGAGCAGGCCTTTTTTATTGAGGAGCTGGCCGAGCAGACGGGGCCGTCACTGCAGCAGTCCTACGCGCCTGCGATTGAAGAGAGCATCGCTTCCGCTCTTACGGAATCTGAACTGTACGAGTCATACGGTAAGGCGCCGCAGGCAATCCATTTGCTGGAAAACGCGCTGGTGAAAGCGCCGGAAGATGTTCGGTTGAACCAGCGGCTGGCTTCCGCCTATCTTCGCAACAGCCGCCCCGAAGACGCAGCGAAGCGTTATCGGGCGCTGAGCCAGATTTTCAGCAAGGTTGGAAAGTCCGGAGAAGCTGCGCAGTACGCGGAATACGCGACGCGATGCGGCGGCGCAGAAGTGCCGCACGAGGTCGCGGCGGTAGAAACAGTTTCGGTAGTGCCGGAGCCTATCGCTGAGCAGCCCGTCGCGCATGCTGCGCCTCTTGTTGAGCCAGCCGCAGACAAGGTCGGGCATGATGCGGATATTCCGGCATTTGAAATTACACCTCCCTCGCACGCTGACGCCGATGCCGGAGAATCGCACGAGATCGATCTCTCAGCGGAGTGGGAAGCGGCGGTATCCCAGGAACCCGTGGTTGAGTCGGCCGCCGCAGAGGTGCATCTGCCGCCTGCGCCGGAGCCGATTCTTGAAGCCAAGCTGCCCGAACCGGAAGAAGCGCCCATATCGCCGGAATCGCCGCATCCAAGCGTCATCTCCGACTTGCTGGAGGAGATCAAGTTCTACATCTCGCAATCGATGCTCGACGAAGCCCGGACGGCGTTGGATCGTTTGCGCGAGATTTCGCCGGAGAACAGCGAGCTTCCGTCGTTTGAATCGCAGATCCAAGTACTGTCGGCGGCAGCTTCTATGGTCGAAGCCGCAAATGCGAGCAGCCAGACCGTTCAGGAAATTGCGGAGCCGCAAGTCGAAGAGATTCCGATTGAGCCATCCGCTCTCGATGAAGGTCTGATCGAGAACCTGCTGACGGATCATGCGGCCGATGCGGCGTTCGATGTGCCAGAGCCGCCAAAGGCGCAACCAGTTGGATCGCAGACGGCACCAATCACCGATTTTGAGCTGGACGAACCACAGTTAGCTGCTGCGAAAGCGGAATACGTTGAGCCGGAGCATATCCCCGGCATCGTTCACGAACTGACGCCGCAAGCTCCACCCGTTTCTGCCGTTCCTGCCGCTTCCAGCCTAGCGAAGCCGAAGATCGAGGTCGAGCCGGAGCAGTTACTCGAAATCGAAGACAAGCTGCCCGTGCCATCGAACGCGCCACTTCGGGAACGAATCCACGAAGCGGTTGTCGCTCCGATCGAAGAAGAGGAAGAACAGCCGGAGCCAGTTGTATTGGAGCCGCTCGCGCAGCCCGAGCGATTGGTAGCTGCGGCTTCGCATCCGCAGGATGTGCTCTCCGACTTCGTACTGGATCTCGAGAGCTCGCTTGGAAACGATTTCCTGAGCGGCGGCAATGGCACTTCGCCGATGGCGAGTCCCGGACTACCTGCATCGGGTCCAAGCATTCCGAGTGTTCCTGTAATCCCGGCGCCCTCGATTCCGACCCGCGCGGTGGCTGCGAGTTCTGCTGTTCCGCAAACATCGGGCGCCGCAACAGCGGTTGCAGCGGCTCCAGAAGTGATGTCTGCCGAAAGCGAACAGGCGTCGCCGCTTTCGGAACTGTTTGCAGAATTCAAGGAAGAAGTGGAAGAGGGATCGTCCGATAAGGAAGATCCCGAAACGCACTACAACCTGGGTGTGGCTTTCAAAGAGATGGGATTGCTAGATGAAGCCATCGGCGAGTTACAGAAGGTGTGCTCCGCGATCGACCGCGGCCATCAGTTCCCGCAAGTGATTCAGGCTTACACGTGGTTGGCACATTGCTTCGTAGAAAAGGGTATCCCCGAGGCCGGGATCAAATGGTATGAGAAAGCACTGCAGGTCCCGGGAGATCAGGAGACCCGCACTGCCGTGGAATACGAACTGGCCTGCGCATGCGAGGCTGCGGGCGATCGGAAGTCAGCGCTGCAACACTTCCTGGAGGTGTACGGCAGCAATATCGATTACCGTGACGTCTCCGAACGCATCAAGACCCTGAAAGCGTAAAATCCCGTAGAATCGGTAGATGGATTCCGCTCGCAAGGGGAAAGAACCGGATTACCCCAGACAGGATGCCGACGCCCTGAACGCCAGCACACCAATCATTACGCAGCCCTCCGCAGCGAATCCGAATCACCCCGAGCCCGTGCCGCGGCACATTGTCTGGATCCACCGCATTTCCATGGTGGTATTCGTGGTGTTCTGCATCGAGTTGGGATTGTTCATCGCGGTGCTCCCCTGGATTTCGGTGTGGAACCAGAACAGCTTCGTGCTCACACATCCGGGGTTGCGCGACCTGATCAGCAACAACTTTGTCCGCGGAGCAATTTCCGGACTCGGAATTATCGACCTGTGGATCGGAATCTGGGAAGCGGTGCACTATCGCGATCCAGTGGCGATGGAAGAAGAAGATGACCAGCCCTGATTAGCATTGGCTCCTGTTTACCTTCGCTCACATCCTAGAATGGCTGCAATTTGGAAACACTGGGCACGCCGCTGCACGTGATGTACACTCACGCCACTCCTGTGGGACCAAGTAATTCTTTCAACTAAAAACGAAGATGTGCCCGTCAGGCGCGGAAAGTATCTAATTGCGCCCAGGCGTACACAGTATCCGGAGGCAGCAATGGGACTCAGTCGTCGGGACCTGATTGCGAAATGCGTTAGTCTGGGCGTCGTCACGCTGGCGGCCAACTTAAGCGCCACCACAGCGGCCGAAGCATGGTCGCAAACTGAAAAGAAATCTAGACCCTCCACTCCACCGGCCGAAACTGGTCCGTTCTACAAACGCGATGCGCCGAACACGAACATGATGCGTGCCGCAAACGATCCGGGGCTGCCGCTCACGGTCGATGGCGCCGTCTACAGCACGCGTGGAGACATCCTGCCGCGCGCGAAGGTAGAGGTCTGGCAAACGGATCATCTAGGCCACTACGACCTGCTCGGGTACCGGTACCGTGCATTACTTCTCGCAGACGCGAAAGGCCGGTACGCTTTCAGCTCGGTGATTCCTGGACACTATCCTGCCCGCGTATGCCAGCACATTCATTTCGCCGTCACGGCGGAAGGATACAAGCCACTGGTGACGCAAATGTACTTTGGCAGCGATCCGGTGTTCGAAGGCGATCCGGATAAGAACTACACAAAAGATCCGCTGTGCACTGCGCGCGAGCTGGTACGGCCGGTCATGCTGAAGGGCGATCCTCAGGCCGTGATCGCAGCAGTGAATTTCGAGCTTGTACTGGAGCAGCTATGAGACTGCACGTGGGGCTGGCTACGTTCTTGCTGTGGGCTGTCTTTGCTTTTGGGCAAGCGCTCCACACAGAGGCACGGTTTAATACGCCCGTTGCCATTGATCATGCGATCGTGTGCGACAACGGCAACAAGATTTTCGGAGCCGGCAAAGTGGAAGCAATCTATGCATGGACAACTGGGAAAACTGAGCCACGAAAAATCAGCGTTTTGGAGGGCCGCCCAGAAGCCTTGGCTTGTGCCGGCAGCACAGTAGCCGCCGGATTCGGCAGCGGCAAGATTTTGATTCTGGATGGAGATAAAGGGGAAGTAAAACTCCGCCTCGATGCCAAGTCCAGCATGTGGAGTCTTACGCTCTCGCCGGACGCGGTCTTTGTTGCCGTCGCGACCACTGGCAGCCCCACGCAGATCTTCGACACTCGCACAGGTCAGCGAGTCTCGGTCGGGAGCACCAGCTTCGGAGGCTCAACTTCCGCGACGTTCTCCGCAAAGGGCGACCTTTTGGTCTCGACGGATGATGACACCAACGTGCGCGCCTACGGTCCAAACGGGAAGCTGTTGTATTCGACTGAAGCAGGCCCGTTAGAGCCGTTTGCAGCAGCCTTCACAGGCGATGGTCAGAACTTCGTCGTGGCTACTGCCGATGGCGCCATGTCTTCCTACGAGAGCGGATCAGGCAAGAAAGTAAGAGCCACCCAGAGCACCGGCAATCCGATCTTCCGGATCCAAATGTTTCCAGACAGCCAGCATGTGGCTGCATTCGAACTCGATTCCTTCACACTGAAACCTACGGCGGTAGGAGTCTGGGATATGCGATCGGATCATTGGCAGAAACTTGATGTGGATCCGGAGACCGTAATAGGTTGTGGCGCAGACCGCACCCATCTGCTGCTAGTCCGGCGGAGTGGACCCAATTCGCTTACCGTCGACAGCGTACAGTAAACCAGCACATAGTAAAAAAGGGAGCGAACTGCGCTCCCTCTTTTTGACTAAATATTCAAACTACTATTTGCCGACGGCAGGTTCGTTACTGAACCGGATGGCCTGCTTCTTCCCCGCGAACTGGATTTCATACATCGAGCGGGTGCCATCGGGATTGATTTTGCTGATGATGCTGTCATGCTGCGGGGGATTCTGGATCTCCACCACTTCTCCGGTTGCGCTGGCTACAGTCTTCTTGCCCTGTAACACATTCACCTGCGCTGTGTTGCCGGTGGTGGTGTAGGCAAACTTGTAGTTGCCCGGATTGATGGTGGTTCCGTTGAGCTGGTTCGGACTACTGATATTCATCTGCATGTTAGCTGCGAGTGCAAATGCCGCTGTCAGGACGACAGCGATCAGAACGAGTGCTTTGAGTGTCTTCAAGTGAACATCCTCCTTGGCTTTCATCGCAGTCCGCGTCACACCTGTTCCGCACGCTGGCTTTGCCATGTCTAGCAAGAACATAGCGGAATACGATAGAAACTTGTCAATTGGTTGCTAATGCCGGCAGCAAGCTCCTGGCTGAACCGGCATTGCCTGATATACGCACCAGAGTACGTCGTTCTGCGACTTCTGGCGGTGACCTATGGCACGTCCTCTTGTGCCAGCGCACACAATGAAAGACGCGTTGGTAACAAGACTGTTAGCAACTGCGGGACGAAAAGTGTGGAAATCGGGTTGCACTGAAGGAAGCAATGCAGTAGTCAGCACTTAGCATTCAGTCCTTACGAAAGGGCAGTTGGCATTTAGATGACAGCGCAGATCTTCGGATGGGAATAATTTAGCGGAATCGGAAGTCTTAATTGCACTTCTGTGACTGATTGCTGAATGCTGATTACTGAATGCCGATTACGAACTGCTAAGTGCTGACCGCTAAATGCTCGGTCTACACTTTCAAAACAATCTTGCCGTAATTCTTTCTCTCCAGCATCAGACGAAACGCCTCGGCAGCCTTGTCGAGTGGCATGACGTGTCCGACTTGGGGGCGAAGATGTCCCTGCTCAATCCACCCCGATAATTGCTCCCATGCCGGCTTCATGTATTCGGGATGGAGCGAAAGTTGGCTCAGCCAGAGTCCATCGACGGAACAATTTTGTGCGTACAGCGCGCGGATGTCGAACTTGTGCGGCACGCCGGTTGCCGATCCGTACGCGATCAGGTGCCCACGGAATTTCAGGCAGCGCATGCTCTTGCCGGTGTGATCGCCGCCGAGCATGTCGAAGACGGCGTCGACGCCCTCGCTGTTCGTCGCTTCACGAATGTGTTCTTCGTAATCAACGTTCTTGTAGTTGATCGGATGCTGCAGCCCTAAACGTTGCGCGCGAGAGAGCTTTTCGTCGGAAGATGACGTGCCATACATTTCGAGTCCGAGTAGTTTTCCGATCTGCACGGCGGCGGTACCAACTCCGCCAGCTACGGCGTGAATCAGCACGCTTCCGGGTTTTTCGCGATTCTGCCCGGCGCCATCGGGCGACCACAATCCAGCCCACCAGTAGGCGAACAAGGCAGTGAAGTAGTTCACGGGAAAGGCCGCGGCCTCCGGAATCGTCCATCCTTCCGGAATCGGCCACACGAAGTCACGACGGGTGACGATTCGTTCGGCGAAAGCGCCGCCTTGCGTGTAACCCATCACCCGCTCGCCGCTCGCCAAGACGCGCCCGGCAAACTCCCGTCCGATGACAAACGGAGGCTTGGGTCCACCGGCGTACGAGCCCTGGCTCATCATAATGTCGGCGAAATTCACCCCGCACGCTTCGACATTGACCAGGATCTGATTGGATTTAGGTTCGGGACCGGGAACATCCTGCAATTCGAGGACTTCCGGCCCTCCGATTCGAGCGGCAACGATGGCTTTCATAATAGCTATCAGTACTCAGCTGTCGGCACTCAGCTTTAGTGCTCGCCTGGCAACTCGTGCGAAAACATAAGAGAGTACTCCTGCTTGAGACGCAATGCTAATGGGATGAGCGGAATAGGCTGAAAGCTGAGGGGCTAAAGGCTGAGTGCTAAAAAAGAAATAAACCGGCGCGATTCTCCCCCGAGACATGCGCCGGTCACTTAGGAACCGCCTCCCCTGTACGGGAACGGAACCTAACTTGCAGTTCCGCGTTCAAGGAACGGAACCAGAATCTTTTCTGTCTGCGAACGCCTGCCCCAAGCAGGCTTGAAGCCCGCCAGACAGGCAGCTTTAACATGCGCTGGGAGGGCGACGGGGGTCAACCCGAAACGGTAAGTTGCTGTTGTCAAACCGGATGACCCGGGCAACCCACGTTGGGAGTCTGGGTGAAACCAAAAGGGCACCATTCCGCGACCGTATCACTGCCATTAGATTTTTGGGCGTGCACCCGGGTGTACCCCGGTGATATAAACCGGGCTATAGGTGGTAAAGCCCTTGAAGCTGAGGGTAAGCGGAGGGGAAGAGCTTTCTCCCGGCATCAAACTCCGCTATCGGCCGAAATTCGTTTTGGTCGAAGGGAGGACCCAATTGGACCTAGTACTCGTACGTATCGTCTTTATATTGCTGGTCGCGGCAGCCTGTTTTGTTCTTCATCCCTTTGGACTTAAGCCTGTTCCGGACCTGCTGGTGGGCTTGGTAATTGGCGTCGCGATCATCGTCTTTGAAACCCGTCTCAGAGCAGTGAGCCTGAAGCGCCTGATAGGGGCTGCGATCGGTAGCATTCTTGGAATCATAGGCGCCTTTCTGTTCAGCAACGTCATCCGGAACAGCATCGCTCCGGGCAGCACCCAAAGTTTCCTGATGCTATCGGTCATGTTGTTCATGGCCTACGTGGGACTGATCGTGGGCGCGAACAAGGGAGACCTGCTGAATCTGTCTGCCCTGGGCGGCGTCTTCGGCGGCGAGAAACAGGCCAAGCGCTCGATGAAGATCCTGGATACCAGCGTCATCATCGACGGCCGCATCGCGGACATCGCCGAAACCGGGTTCCTGGACGGCATTCTTGTCATCCCGCAATTCGTCTTGCGTGAGTTGCAGCTGGTCGCCGATTCCGCTGATCCTCTGAAGCGGAACCGGGGCCGTCGTGGACTGGACATCCTGCAACGCATACAGAAGATTGCCATGCTACAGGTGCAGATCGTCGAAGACGACTACCCGGCCGTTCGCGAAGTCGACCTCAAATTGATTGAGTTGGCCAAGGACTATGAAGCCAAAATCATCACCAACGATTTCAACCTGAATAAGGTCGCACAGCTGCAGGGCGTGGATGTGCTGAACATCAACGAACTGGCGAATGCCCTGAAGCCGATCGTGCTGCCAGGCGAAGCCATGCGCGTCTTCATCCTGAAAGAAGGCAAGGAATACAACCAGGGTGTGGCGTATCTGGACGACGGCACGATGGTTGTCGTCGACAATGCCCGCAAGATGATCGGCAAGACCATCGACGTCGCGGTGACCTCGGTCCTTCAGACCACAGCCGGCAAAATGATCTTCGGCAAGTTCGACGAGCGCGGCGTTTCGATGGTGCAACCGGCGCGTCCGGTAACAGCCGGCTCCGAACGCAAGGTAGTGAACCAGACACCGGCGGCGGGTCCAGCGGTCGCGGCGGAACATCAACCGGAATAAGGCACTT
>CAZBCQ010000012.1:31172-38271 GCA_964490255.1 uncultured Terriglobales bacterium
GAGCAGAAGGAACTGCTGGGGGATTCGTTCCAGTACATCAACTATGTGGAGTGCGGCATCCCCGGGTCCCGGCAGATCACACAGGAATGCAAGCAGCTTGGACTGAAGCGCACGCCGACGTGGATTTTTGCGGACGGACAGCGTCACGAAGGCAAAATGGAGTTGAACGACCTGAGCAAACAGACCGGATGCCCGCTGCCATGAGAGACAAACTCGCGCTCGTGATTATCGTGCTAGCGCTCGTGGGCATCGTCCTCTCCGGCGTGTCGCTCTACAACCACTACAAGAGCACCCCGACGGACTATTGCGACCTGGGCGATAACTTCAACTGCGACATCGTGAATCGCAGCATTTATGCGCAGGTAGGAAAAGTGCCTGTGGCGGGAATTGGCCTCGCTGGCTATATCGTGCTGCTGGTGCTGGCATTGCAACCGCGCGCGAATCGAATTGCTTCCACCCTGCTGGTATCAGGTGCACTCGGAGGCGTTGGGTATTCGCTCTATCTCACGTACATCGAAAAATATGTGCTCGCCATGTGGTGCATCATCTGCTTGGGCTCGCTGGCGACTATCTCGCTGATTTTCCTACTCGGGCTGGCTCGGTATGTTCGAAAGCCGCAGCCGGCAGTTGTAATGCAAATGCGGTGAGAGATTCAGTTGAAACGAGCCTGCGTATATCTGCTGCCTGATTTGAGAGCCTTTCTGCCGAACTGTATACTACAGACCCTTTGCTGCTCAGCATTGCAATAAGGTTGATAGCCGTATGAGAGTTATTGTCATCATTCCTGCCGCGGGGTTAGGTACGCGCATGAGCATCCCCGGCAGCAAACCAATAGCAACGTCGAAGCAATTTGCAGAACTGGACGGCGTCCCCATCATCGTCCACACACTTCGGAAGTTTGCCGCTGTGCAGGAAGTAGACGAGATCTATATCGCCATGCGTAAACCCGAGTCGGAGGCGTTCGCAGCCCGCTTGCAACAGGAGCACTTCGCCAAGCGCATACACATCGTGGAAGGCGGCGAACACCGTCAGCAGTCGGTTGGGAACGCGCTCGCCGCGTTGAATGCCGTGAAAGAAGACGTGATCTTGGTACATGACGCAGTACGGCCGTTCGTAGATGCCGAGATTATCGGTAACGTGATTGAAGCCGCGAAGAAGCACGGCGCGGCCATCGCGGCCATTCCGGCTTTCGATACGATCAAGCAGGTAGACCGCACGTCCGATGGCGCGGTGGTGAACGCCACCATTCCTCGCGAACACATCGTGCTGGTGCAGACGCCGCAGGGTTTTCGGTATCACGTGCTGAAGAAGGCTTTCGATGAAGCCGAGCGCGACGGATTCGTGGGCACGGACGAAGCGTCCATCGTGGAGCGGTCAGGACACCAGGTGTCGGTCGTGATGGGATCGCGGCGGAACATCAAGATCACCACGCCAGATGATATGGAATTGGCAGAATTCTTTGCCAGACGAGAGGGAACGAGCCGCTGATTAACGCTGATGAACGCAGATTTCAAAAAGTGAAACATCAGCGTTTATCTGCGTAATCTGCGGCTAAGGTTTGAAATGAGAATCGGCTACGGGTGGGATTCGCACGAGTTTAAGCCAGGTATTCCGCTGAAGATTGGCGGCGTGACGTTACCTCACGATCAGGGCCTCGCTGGCCATAGCGATGGAGACGTGCTTCTGCATGCACTCACGGACGCGCTGCTCGGCGCTGTTGCCGCGGGTGACATCGGTGGGTACTTCCCGCCCAGTGATCCGCGGTGGAAGGGCGCCGATTCGGCCGTCTTCCTGCACGAAGCCATCGCGCAAGTGAAACGGGCCGGGTATTCCGTTGTAAACGTAGATTCGACGCTCATCCTCGCAGCGCCGAAAATCGGCCCACACGCAGTGAAGATCCGTGAGCACGTTGCTAATTTACTCGGAATCGATGCGAGTGCCGTCAGCGTAAAAGCCAAGACGCCGGAAGGCATGGGCACCGATCACGCGGCGATCGCGCACGTGGTTGTGTTGCTGCAAAACGTAGCCGCCGATTAATGCTGACCAACACAGATTAGGAAATTGGAAAAATCACCGTTCATCTCGCTTAAAATCTGCGGCCTATTACTAGAAATTCGCAGCTTCCTGTTCGCCGCGCACGTAATTCAACAGCAGTCTGACCAGGATGGGATCGAACTGCGTTCCACTGCCGCGTTCGATCTCCGCGGCTGCCTCTTCGATGCTTCGGGCTGAAGCGAAGGGCCGCTCTTCGACCATTGTGGCGTAGGCGTCCGCAATAGAGAGCACTCTTGCAGCGATCGGAATCTGCTCTCCTCGCAAACCGTCTGGATAGCCGGAGCCATCGTACCGCTCATGGTGGTGACGCACGATCTCCGCGATCTTTGCCGACCTCGGCACACACTCCACGATCTCCGACGAGACCACGGAATGCATCTTGAGGATGTAGTATTCGTCCTCGGTGAGCGGGCCCTGTTTGATCAACAGGCGTTCCGGCATCACCAGCTTTCCAACATCGTGAACGAGTCCCGCAAATACCAGGTCGCCAAGTTCCTGTTCGCTCATGCCGAGTTCATGAGCCAGGACTTCCGCATAACGAGCTACTGAATGGCCGTGGCCGGTCGCATGCATCTCGCGCGCCTCGGCGGCCCGCGCCAGCACAATGATGGCCTCGCGCATCGGTTCGGGATCGTCCTGCAAGCCGGCGCACATTTTGCGCAAGCTAGCCACTAACTCCTCGGCTGATTCCGGGCCCATGGTTTCGCGCTGCAGGAACCCCTCAATGTAGGAGGCAATCAGCTGGCGCTGCACGGCCGTGGTTTCCCCTTCGGTAAACTCTTCCGCGGTCGAGACGCGATTGCCGCCGGCATGTTTGGAGACGTACATGCCCGCGTCGGAGACACGGATAATGTCCTCCACAGTAGAGCCGTGCAGCGGAAATGCAGCCACACCGAAGCTGCCGGTAATGCGGCGCTCATTGAGCATCGGGTCGGTGGCGATCCACAGGCGGAGGCGCTCGGAGAGAATCTGTGCCTGCTCGATACCAGTCTCCGGCATGAGAATGACGAACTCATCGCCACCATATCGTGCCACGACATTGGACTGGCGGCACTTCTGCTCCAGCAGCCTGCCGACGCGGGCCAGAACCAGGTCGCCTTCCAGATGGCCCATGGTGTCGTTCACTTCCTTGAACTTGTCGAGGTCGACCATGACTACCGAAAACGGGCGCCCCGCGCGGGAAGCGCGCTTCCATTCCGCCTGCACGCTTTCCATGAAGAAGCGTCGCGTTTTGATTCCCGTCAGGCCATCGGTGATCGATTGTTGTTGCAGCTTCTGGAACACGAACGCGTTGTGCAGCGCGGTTGCCAACAAGTCGGCCAGCGTTCGCAGCGTTAGCACTTCCTGCTCGGCAAACGCATGCGCGCGACGGCTCTCCACGTTCAAGACGCCCAGCAGGGTTTCACCGTAGGTGAGCGGAAGGCACAGAACCGAACGCGATTCAGGGAGGATGCCCAGCAGCGGCCCATCGGCGACATCCTGCACGAGCATCATTTCGTTTGTACGGGCCACTTTCCCGAGAATGCCCGTGCCAAGCGGCACGCGTTTCCCAAGCGCGAGATTCGTGGTTCCGGCTTCCGCTTTAATCTCAATGTCTTTACTTGAGTAATCGAGCACGCCGATGCCGATGTGGTCGAGATCAAAGTTCTTCTGGATCTCGAATACGATCTCGCCCAGCATCTGCTCAGCGTCCTGGCTGGAAATCGCCGTTTTCGAGATGTTGTTCAGGAAAATCAGATAGCGAGCGCGGCGCTGTTGCTCTTCGAAGAGACGCGCATTTTCCACGGCTACGGAAACCTGGCCGGCCGCCGTCTGCAGCAGTTCCACATCGCGCTCGGTGAACACGAATTCTTCGCCGTAGTGCAGGGCCGCCATGAGTCCCACAGAGCGGCCACTCATGAAAATCGGCACCCCACAGAACGATTGCGCGCGCTGATCAGGGACGAAAGTGATACCCAGCCTGGCCCGCACTTCCTCCAGATTTGATTTGATAAGAAGCGGCTGTCCGGTCCGGATCACGTGCTCACTGAAGCCATTGGCCAGCTTTCGCGAGTACTTCGGGCTCGTTTGCCCGTTGTGCACGTCGAATTCGAACTTCAACTCATCATTGTTCTGAAACGCAATGTAGAAATCGTGAACGTCTACGAGTAATCCGATTTCCTTATGGATGGCTCGCAGCACTTCGTCTGAATTCAGGTGCGAGCTGACGACCTGGCCAATTTGCGTGAGCAACTCGTACTCTCGTGTCCGTCGCCGAGTCTCCTGCATCGAGACGTGACTCTCAAGCGTGAGGCCGATTTGCATGGAAATACCGAGCAGCAACCGTACCTGAGAAGGTCCCAACGACCGGGCGTCGCGTTGCGGCAACAGGATGACCCCGAACTTTCGCTCGCGAGTCTGCAAGCTGACGGCAGTGAGACTGCGAATTCCGTAGGCAGCGAGGAGCGTCCGCAATTTGTCGAAATGGCCAGGCGGCCCGGGAGGTAAAGGCTCGGAAAGCTGCGGAAGGTTCCGGAGCGTGACCACTCCTCCGCGACGGTAGGCCATGTCAATGAGGTACTCACTCAGACCCTGCGAATGCAAGTCGTGCACAAACTCCTGCGAGAATCCGACGGCAACATTCGGGAGCGCCGATCGCCATACGTCGCTCACAAAAATTGCGGACCGATCCACTCTGACCAGGCTCATGATTCTGCGGAGAATTTTTTCAAATCCGCCGGTGACGTCCATGGCACTGACCAGCCTGGAGTTGTCGACATCCAAAGTAGAAAAGAAGAGGGAGTTTTCCTGGACGGTGCGGCGCTCCTGCTCATAAAGCACCACCACCATGGCCATGCCGATCAGCATCTGCGGAAGCGGACCAAGATAACGATCCATGGTGACCAGGCGCCGGGCCCAAATGCCCTCAAACTGACCGGAAACGAGCAGTAGGGACCACGCCAGAAGCGCGCCGCCCAAAATCCTATAGCCGGTAGACTCGCGCACGCGTCCGACGCTCAGAAAGCAGTACGCACAGTACGCCAGCAGCAGCGCGATCAGGGTTTCCGCTCGCAGGTGTTCCGGTATTGTCGGCTGAAACGCGCCGCCTGGAAAATGACGCCATGCGTTGTCAACGGACACCGCTAATCCGGCGAGAGCAACTGCACCGTCATACCAATGAAAACGGAAACGTTCATCGCTTACGAAGCGTAAGGATAGGAATATCGCGAAGGCAGTCGCGAACTGCAACAGAGTTGCGAAAAACAGGATCCAGGCACGTGGATAGACCGTGAATAGAATCCCCTGGAGCAGAAAACTTGAGCAGAAAGCTGCCCAGCCAGCTTGCCAGACGAGGAAGTACGTCGCCCGGCTCTGTTGATAGAGGTACGCGAAGATCAGCAGCAACAGCAGGGCTGTGATCCCCGGGACAACAATCATGCTGACCAAAACGGAATCCATACGAGAGTCCGCGACGACTCCAAATGGGGGGAGGAGTTCAGGTACGGCGGCGCTGCTGGTCAGCAGAGGCTAGCGGCTTGAAGTGGACGCGCGCACTGCACAGTCTAGACCGGTCTCCCGGTCCTCCAGCGGGCACAGCACAGTGTTAGGACTATAGGTCGTTGCCCTAACAGAGTCAATGGCTTGCGGCGATTTAGAAGGACTCGACGACGTAGCCCAAGCTGCTCAAAAAAGCACAGCCGACGTCTAAGTGGCTGTGCCAGAGCAGCTTGGTGATTGCGGCCAAAATGGCGCTGTACACCCAGCCATGGGCTTACTTGGCCTTCTTTTCGATCTTGGCCCAGCTATCCTTCAATGCCACCGTTCGGTTAAATACCAGGTGCCCCGGTTTGGAAGCGGGATCAACACAGAAGTATCCGAGGCGCTCGAACTGATAGCGACTTCCCGGCGCGGCGTTCGCCAGCGAGGGCTCCAGTTTTGCGTTTGCAATCACTTCCAGCGAGTTGGGATTGAGATTATCGGTGAAGTTCTGGCCTTCCTCCAACTCGGTGGGATTCTCTTTCGTGAACAGCTTCTCGTAAATGCGCACCTCCGCATCGACCGCATGTTCCGCCGAAACCCAATGGATCGTTGACTTCACTTTTCGGCCATCGGGGGCGTTGCCGCCGCGTGTCGCTGGATCGTACGTGCAATGAACTTCGACAACTTCGCCCTGCTCGTTCTTCACTACGCTTGTCGCCGTGATGAAGTAACCGTATCGCAGCCGCACCTCTTTCCCGGGAGAGAGCCGGAAGTACTTCGGAGGAGGTACCTCGCGGAAGTCGTCCTGCTCGATGTACAGCGTCTTCGAGAACGGGACCTTGCGCGAGCCGGCATTTGGATCTTCGGGATTATTCACCGCGTCCATCTGCTCCAGCTGCCCCTCAGGATAGTTGTCGATCACAACCTTCAGCGGATTCAGCACCGCCATTACGCGCGCCGCGCGCCGGTTCAGATCTTCACGGACGAAATGCTCGAGCATCTCGAGTTCGACAATGCCGTTCGTTCTGGACACGCCGACAGCGGAGACGAAATTGCGGATCGCCTCCGGTGTGTAGCCGCGACGACGCATGCCGCTGAGCGTGGGCATGCGGGGATCGTTCCATCCGCTCACACGGCCCTCGTTCACCAATTGCAACAGCTTGCGCTTGCTCAGCAGCGTATAGGTGATGGCGAGCCGATCGAACTCAATCTGCTGCGAAGGAAAAATACCGAGCTGCTCGATATACCAGTTGTAGAGCGGCTGGTGGTCCGCGAACTCGAGCGAGCACATCGAGTGCGTGACCTTTTCGATCGAATCCGACTGGCCGTGCGCCCAGTCATACGTCGGGTAGATCAGCCACTTGTTGCCCGTGCGATGATGGTCGGCGCGCAGGATCCGGTACATGATCGGATCGCGCATGTTTAGGTTCGGCGACGCCATATCGATCTTGGCGCGCAGGGTGCGCGCACCATCGGGGAACTCGCCGTTCTTCATGCGAATGAAGAGATCGAGATTCTCTTCGACGGAGCGATTGCGGTACGGACTTTCTTTCCCCGGCTGGGTGAGCGTTCCGCGATATTCGCG
>CAZBCQ010000012.1:38371-41954 GCA_964490255.1 uncultured Terriglobales bacterium
GCTACTTACTCTCTCGCTGGAACGGCGACGCCGGCAGCCCTTCCCCGTTGAACAGATTGCAATTCGGACTATTCGCCCAACCATAGCGAACCTTTACTGGTGTCGCGATCGACGCGCTTGAGACAACGATCGTCTGGCCATCGATGCGCGCCTCAGCCGGAACGAATTTGCCGCCGGCCCCGGCGACTTCGAAACTAGTCGGTGGACCACCCTTCGACTGCAGTCTTGCCGCATGATCGAACCAGACCCGCAGCGAGTGATCTTCGCGAGTCACTTGCCGTACGAGCGGCCCTGAATACTCAACCGGCTCGCGGGAAACCATGGCTCGCGCTGCCACCGCCAGCCTGTGCCCGACGTCGACCTTGTCCCTGGGATGAACGTCATCGGGGTTCCCAATATCGATGCTCACGGCCATTGCCGTGTTTCGTAGTTGAAGCGCGTGCAGCTGCGCCTCGCGAATCATGGCCCAATCTTCGGTCGCATCCGAGGTGAAACTCGAAATCTGCACATATAGGAATGGAAAATCCCCGAGTGCCCACTGATTGCGCCAGTCGCGGATCAGAGTCTGAAATAGACGCTCGTAACTCGGCGCGCGATTCAGCTTGCTATTGCTTTCGCCCTGGTACCAGATGACGCCGCGAATCGCGTACGGTGTAATTGGCGCGATCATCGCGTTGTAGAGTTGTGCGGGCGCCCACATCTGTTCCAGCGGATGCCACGGGAATTTCGGCGCAGGCAAGCCGGCGGATTTGGCTTTGGCAATCTCGGCCTGGTGTATCGGGTCACTCAGAAGATTCTCGGCCTCGGCATCCATCATCTGCCCGCGGGAGGCAAATACCGGCATCAGGGCAGCATCGGACGCCAGTGCATCCATGCTTGTCCAGGCCTCCGCGACAGTTCCACCCCAATCGCTCTCGATGATGCCAACGGGAACCTTCTCCTTCTGATGAATTTCACGTGCGAAGTAGTACGCCACCGCCGAAAAGTCGGATACGGAGTCCGGCGATACTTCGGCCCAATGTTGTTCCGCGACTGCGTCCGTCAGCGGATACTCCGAGTATGCGTGCTTGATGCGCATAATGCGTATGCGCGGGAACTTGGCGGCGGCGATCTCGGCCTGGGGGTTGTCCAGCAGGCGCATCTTGAATTCCATGTTCGACTGCCCCGAGGCGACCCAAACGTCTCCCACCAGGACGTTATGAATCACGATCTGGTTTGAGCCGCTCACTGTCACATCGTAGGGCCCGCCCGCAGCCACTGGTGCCAGATACAACTGCCAGCGCCCGAGCTCATCGGCAACAGCCGACCTGGTTTCCCCGTGAAACGTGACCGAGACTTTTTCCGCTGGTGCCGAGCGGCCCCAGACGTGGACCGGCAGATCGCGCTGCAATAACATGCCGTCCGAAAAAAGCACTGGTAGCGAAACGTCTGCCCACACCACCGGCAGGACGCAAAGCATAGTCAGGAATAGCAATAAATTGCGGCGAATCAATTCGCAGGCCTCCATCAATCGAAGAGGAGAAGAGGCATCATCGGTGCTTGCCGGCCAATTCGTCAAGGACATGCACGGGAAGAACGCGACCTAGCCGCTCAAGGTGGAATTTGCATCCAAGTAGCTGCCGCTTCTGTGGGGTTAGTCTGTTCAAATCAACGCGCACACTTAAGTTCATAGCCGCATTCTTGCTGGTGCTTGGCACTGTCCGCGACGTGCGAGCATATTCGGTCCTCACGCACGAGGAAATCGTGGACATGCTCTGGAAAGATCAGATCGTGCCCCTGCTTCAGCATCGCTACCCTGCCATCACCGACGATCAGCTGAAGGAAGCTCATGCCTACGCCTACGGCGGCGCCGTCATACAGGACCTTGGCTATTACCCGTTCGGCAGCCATGAGTTCAGTGACCTGTTGCATTACGTTCGCAGCGGCGATTTCGTTCGGCAAATGCTCATCGACAGCCAGGATCCGAACGAGTATGCGTTCGCGCTAGGCGCTCTGGCGCACTACGCGTCCGACACGGAGGGCCATCCGGCGGTGAACCAGTCAGTAGCCATCGAGTATCCGAAGTTGAAGAGCAAGTTTGGATCTCGTGTCACCTACGCAGAGGATCACGCCGCACACCTGAAAACCGAATTCAGCTTCGATGTGGTACAGGTCGCGAAGTCGCGCTACGCGTCTCAGCAATATCATGACTTCATTGGCTTTGAGGTTTCGAAGCCGCTGTTGGAGCGATCGTTCCCGAAGGTCTACGGGATGCCCCTGAAAGATATTCTCCCTCATGAAGACATGGCAATAGGCACATACCGGTACGCGATCAGCGGGCTTATCCCGAAGATGACGCAGGTCGCGGTATTAGCGCGCGGGGACGACATGGTGAAGGAGCGTCAGGACAAGGCGAAGAGACAGTTCCTTTACCATCTGAATCGCGCGTCCTACGAGAAGGACTGGGGCAAGGATTATCGACGGCCTGGTGCTGGCACCCGGTTCCTGGCCGCTGTGCTGCGTATCATGCCAAAGGTAGGTCCGTTCAAGGCTCTTGCATTCAAGAATCCGACCACGAAAACCGAGGACCTGTATTTCAAGAGCATCACTGCATCGGTGAACCGTTATCAGCATTACCTCGTAGAAGACAAATATCTGGAACAGCCAGTCTCGCTGCCGAACTTGAACTTCGACACGGGAAACAAAACTACTCCGGGAGAGTATGTTCTGACTGACGAGACGTACTGCACGCTGCTCGCTCAGCTTGCGAAGAAGAATTTCACGACGCTCACGCCCGATCTACGCGACAATATCCTGGAGTTCTATTCCAATCTGAACGCGCCGATCGCAACCAAGAAGAAGAAAACGAAATGGCAGGCGACCTTGAAGAACCTGGATCAACTGAAAGCCCTGCAAGTGCCGGCGACTCAGGCAGCAAGTCAATGAACCCGCGAAAGGTGCTGCTTTCCTGGAGCGGTGGCAAAGATAGCGCTTGGGCTCTGCACCTGCTGCGGCGCGATCCGTCGGTCGAAGTCGTTGCGCTGCTGACGACGTTCAACGCCGAGTTCGACCGCGTCGCTATGCATGCGGTCCGTCGTGAATTGATGGAGGAGCAGGCTGCGTCCGCCGGTCTGCCGCTGTGGGCCGTTCCGCTTCCCTGGCCTTGTTCGAACGAACACTACGAAACCTGCATGCGGCAGATGCTGGATAGGGCCATTTCCGAGGGCGTCGAAACTGTCGCTTTTGGCGACTTATTTCTCGAGGACATTCGCGCCTATCGCGAGGCACAGATGGCGAAGGTTAATATGACTCCGCTGTTCCCGGTCTGGGGAATCAATACCAGCGAACTCGCTCACCAGATGATCGCTTCTGGATTGAAAGCGCGGCTCACATGCGTCGATCCGCGCAAACTGGATGCCAGTTTTGCGGGGCGCGAATTCGATGAAACGCTATTGCGCGATCTGCCGCCGGGAGCCGACCCGTGTGGTGAGAATGGCGAGTTCCACAGTTTCGTTTATGACGGACCGATGTTCCGCCACGAGATTCCGATCGAGACAGGAGAGGTGGTCGAGCGCGATGGGTTTGTATTTGCCGATCTACTTCC
>CAZBCQ010000013.1:0-20164 GCA_964490255.1 uncultured Terriglobales bacterium
CCATGCTTTTCAATCGCACCTACGTCGCCGACTTCTTTGGCTTTGCGCTGCTCTGCGAGCAAAGCTTCAACCTTCGCTAGAAGTTCCGGATTGTTCGCGATCAGGTCGCTGACGATCGGATGCTCAGGTGCAAGCTGCACTGACGTCGCTCCGTAGATCGTGTCAATGCGGGTAGTGAACACCGTGATCTTGTCGCCCGCCGGACCCCGCGCCGCGTCGAGTTTGAAGTCGACCAGAGCACCTTCGCTCCGGCCAATCCAGTTGCGCTGCATGGTCCGGACCTTCTCCGGCCATCCATCCAGTTTCGACAGGTCGTCCAGCAACTCCTGCGCGTAGACGGTGGTTCGGAAGAACCACTGCTCCAATTCGCGCTGTTCGACAACAGTGGTCTCGTGACGCCAGCAGCAGCCATTCACTACCTGCTCGTTTGCGAGAACCGTGGCGCATTCCGGGCACCAGTTCACCTTGCTCTTCTTGCGATACGCCAAACCCTTCTCGAACAACTTGAGGAAGAACCACTGGTTCCAGCGGTAGTAGTCGGGCAGACAGGTGGTCACCTCCTTTGACCAGTCGTAGCCGAAGCCCAACCGGTTCATCTGCCGCTTCATGTTGGCGATATTCGAGAGCGTCCACTGCTTCGGGGGAGTGTTGTTCTTGATCGCCGCATTTTCCGCCGGCAATCCGAACGAATCCCAGCCCATGGGATGGAGCACGTTGTAGCCCTGCATCCACATGAAGCGCGCCAGGGCGTCACCGATGGAGTAATTGCGCACGTGTCCCATGTGCAGCACGCCCGAGGGATACGGCAACATCTCCAGGACGTAGTACTTTTTCTTCGTCTTGTCGGGATCGGCGCGATAGAGATTGGGATCGGCCTGCCAGCGGGCGGCCCACTTCTCCTCGATCTTCTGGGCGTCGTAACGGACCTCATCACGAGTTTCGACCACGGACGACGGAACCTTAACGTCATCACCGCTGCTGGGAATGGGTGGTTCCTTGATCCCGAACTCGGAGAGCACTTCGCGCAAATCTTCCTTCACCTGCTCGACAAACTCCTTCGCATGTTCAGCGGCTTGTTCCACCTTCTCTTTGGTTTGCTCTAAGGCCGTGTGATCGTTTTCTTTGTTCGCCATGTGCACGCTTCGAATGATGACAAATGTGGAAATCTTGATTCTACAAGATCGTGCCCACAAAAGCCTTGAAGCCGCACGGCTCTGTTGTCATCTACATCTTGTCAAAGCCTTTGGGAGGCACACTTATGCTCGTGAATTGGAAGAAAGATGCCGATGCGGCACTTGCGGAAGCAAAGTCCAGCGGCAAACCTGTTCTGGTCGACTTCAGCGCGGCGCCCGCTTGAGGGGCATGTGCTCGGCTGGAAGCCGAATCATATTCCGACCCTGACACCGCGAACTTCATTAACGCTAACTTCATTCCGCTGGAAGTTCATATCAAGGAAAACCCGACGGGCTTTCATCGTTTCGACACGCTCTGGACACCATCGGTCTTAGTCCTGGATCCTGAAGGCAAGGAGCGGCAGCGGCTCGAAGGCTATCTGCCGAAAGATGAGTTTCGCGCGAACCTGGAAATGGGATTGGCTCGAATCGCGTTTACTCACAAACGTTTTGGCGAGGCCGAAAAACGCTACGGAGAGATCGCGAAGAATTATCCGAACTCGGCAGCCGCGCCGGAGGCTCTCTACTGGGAAGCCGTCAGCCATTACAAAGGCACGAACGACCACACTTCACTGGGTGCAGTCGTGGATAAGTTGAAACGCTACCCGGATAGCGTGTGGGCCGAGAAAGCCATTCCGTGGTCACATTAGTGTCTCGGTGAAGCTCCGAAGAAGCCCGGTCGCGTACCGGGCTTACCTCTTTACTAATGACTTCAGTGTCGCCACATTGCGCAGATCGTCTCCAGGTTCGTCGATGGGGGTCTCCGCGATAAATGCAGCGTGTTTGAATTGCGGATCATTGAGCAGACGGCGAAAAGCTTCCAGTCCGATGCTTCCCTGCCCAATGTGTTGGTGACGATCAAGCTTTGATCCGCGTGCAGCCTTCGCATCATTGCAGTGCCATACGCGGACATTGGCGATCCCGATCGTGCTCTCGATCTGGTTGACTGTTTCGCGGTAACCGGCTTCGCTCACGACATCGTACCCCGCAACATGAGTGTGACAGGTGTCGAGGCACGCAGCGACAGGGACGATCCCACTCAGGTAGTGAAGCAATTCGGCGACCTGCTCGAATGAGCCGCCGAGCGAGAACTCGGCCCCGGCGGTGTTCTCAATAAGGATGGTGAGGCCGCCCTTCTTGAGATCCAGCCCTTGCGTCGCTACGTCAATCGCCGCGGCCGCCCGCTGCAATCCCTCTTCGCGGCTCATGCCTCGGTACGATCCTGGATGCAAGACGAGGTAATCCGCACATAACGCCAGCGCCCGCTCCACCTCGCCACGGAATGCCAGGATCGATTTCTCATGAAATCCTGAATTGATCGCCGCGACGTTCACCAGGTAATTGGTATGGATCACCAGCGGCTTGAGGTCATACTTCTGGCGCAGTCCGTTCATTACCTCGCACTGGGAGGTACCTAGTTCGTAAGGCTTCCATTGCCGCGGACTCGAACAGAAGATCTGGAGCGTATTGCAGCCCAGTCGATACGCGCGCTCGGCGGCGTTCTCGACGCCTCCGGCCGTAGAGGTATGAATCCCGATGCGGCGCGAAGTCAGTTTCGGTGGCTTCGCAGGAGGTGGCTGCTTCAGTATGTCTTTCTCGAACTTTGCGGCCATGGTGAGAAAGCCGAGTCTAGCATGCGAAAATCCGCGCCCAGTCTAGGGTGGAACTCCCGATTGCCCTGCGCCCGTTTTCAGGGCACACTAGCAGCACACACCCAACCACCCCTGGAGGCTGGGCATGTCTCTTTGGACGGGTAGAGCATAGATCTATGACTTGGACAGAAACCTTCAGCTGTAACGTCTGTGGGAAACGCAAAGGCGAAGTCGATCATTGGTGGGTGGCCTGGGTCGACCAGATCCAGCCCAGCGACGAAGAAGAATTCAAGCCGAAGCTGCAGATCATGCCATGGTCCGAACTGATGGCGCGCTCCATTGAGGTGGTGCACCTTTGCGGAGCCGGCTGCGCTCTGAAAGAGGCCGAGCGCTGGATGTCGTCGGTGGGGCAGAACAAGCGCGCCGCCAGCAGTGCAGCAGATTAACCGCCGGTCATGTCCGAACCGCTGTTATTGCTCCCCTACGCCCGCCCAAGTAAACTGAATGGTTTGCGAGGTTTTCCATGCTAGTTGTCATGAAAGCGCATGCTTCCGAAGAAGACGTGCGTTCCGTATGTGAGCGCATACAGAAGCTCGGATATCGTGCGCATGCCATTCCTGGTGCACAACGCACCGCCATCGGGATTACTGGAAATCAAGGTGAAGTGGAGATCGCCACGCTGGAAGAGATGCCTGGCGTTGCCGAAGTCATTAAAGTTTCCAAGCCGTACAAGCTGGTGAGCCGCGACGTCAAAGATACCAACACGATCGTCCGCTTCCCGAACAGCGATGCCACCATAGGCGGCAATGAGATCGCAGTGATGGCCGGCCCGTGTGGCGTGGAAACTCGCGAGCAGGCGTTCGCCGTGGCCGAGCGCGTCAGCAAGGCCGGCGCACGATTCTTCCGCGGAGGCGCTTACAAACCTCGTACCTCCCCGTACGCATTCCAGGGACTCGGCGTGGAAGGCCTGAAGATCCTCGCTGAGATCCGCGACCAGTTCGGCCTTCTCATCGCCACCGAAGCGATTGATCACGAAACGCTGGACCATGTCGAGGAATATGCCGACATCATCCAGATCGGCGCGCGCAATATGCAGAATTTCTCGCTGCTGAAGCGGGCCGGACGCGCCAAGAAGCCGGTTCTGCTGAAGCGTGGCATGTCGGCTACGCTGGAAGAACTGCTCATGGCGGCCGAGTACATCATGAGCGAGGGCAACTACAACGTGATCCTCTGCGAGCGGGGCGTGCGTACCTTCGCCGATCACACCCGAAATACGCTGGATCTCAGTATCGTGCCCGCGGTGCAGCGCCTCAGCCACTTGCCGATCATCGTCGATCCGAGCCATGGCACCGGGAAGCGCAACAAGGTTACGCCGCTGTCGCGTGCGGCGATTGCAGTGGGCGCAAACGGCCTGATTGTCGAAGTGCATTGCAATCCGGACCAGGCGCTCTCCGACGGCATGCAGTCGCTCTATCCCGAGCAATTTGACCAGCTCATGAAAGAGATTCGCCAGATCGCTGCCGTACTTGGCCGCGAAGTTCCCGGCCCTCTGGAGGCAACGATTCCCGGCGGAATTGCAGGGAGCGTTTCGGCAACGGCGAATCCACGTTGAAACCAGCGGCCCGTCTCACAGCTGCGCTGTCGATGCTATGTATGCTCTTCTCTGTGGCATGCAAACGGCACGCGCAGCCGCCTCCGCCCGGATACCACGAGTATGCCTACATCAGTAACGGTAAGGGCGACTCGGTTTCCGTCATCGACCTGCTTCAATTTCGCAACGTAAAGACCATCCCAGTTGGTAAGAATCCCACCGGGCTCGCCGTAAACCCCAGACGCAACGAAATCTACGTTGTAAATACAGAGTCCAGCAACGTCAGCATCATCGACGCGGAAACAAACCAGGTTATCTCCGTCATCGGGGTGCATCATCGTCCCTACTTCATCGACATTTCTGCTGACGGCAAGCGCGGTTATGTTGCGAACTCGGGCTCGGCGAACGTTTCGGTGATCGATCTGGATGCCCGCCGCTTGATCGCGACCATTCCGGTCGGCGGTGACCCCGGCTTGGCGAAGGTCTCGCCGGACGGAAAAGTAGTCCTTGCCAGCAATCGCGCGGAAAATACTGTCTCCATCATCGATGCTCAGCAGAACAGCGTTCGCTCCACCGTGCCCGTTTGCACGAATCCTGAGGACATTGCGATTCTGCCCGATTCCTCAAAGGCATTCGTGGCCTGCACCGGTTCGCAGCAAGTAGCGGCTATCGATCTGACGAGCAACAAAGTGCTGGCGCTGCTCGACCTCGGCAAAACACCAATTCATCTTGCGCTTAAACCTGACGGCGGAGAAATCTTCGTTAGCGATTACGATTCGGATGCCACCTCGGTCATTGAGACCAGGGCCAACGAGGTCGGCAATACGTTCCTGATCGGAACGCATCCGGTTCGTTCCGTCGTCAGTTCGGACAACACCATGCTCTACGTGAGCGATTTCGGTTCGAACACAATATCGGTATACGAGATAGATATTGGCAAGATGCTCGGCACAATTCCTGTCGGCAGCGGTCCTGATAGCCTCGCGCTGACGCGAAATGAAAACTTTCTTCTGGTTGTGAACTCAAAATCGGGCGACGTTGCCGTGGTCCGCACGACGAAGCTTCCGGAAGGCTCCAAAATCAGCGCCGAGCGCGCTCTCTTTACGATGATTCCTGTGGGTGCCCAGCCCAACGGCATCGTGATCAAGAGCTTCACGAAATGAGCAGACATCGTTGCACTTTAAGTAGCCATCGTCCTTTCGTGTGTTACCGCCCCCGAAAAGTCACGAAAGATGAACTTTCTTGCGCATGCTGTGAACAGAAGTACCCTTCCACGCTAACTCAATAAATATTTTCTTTTCCGCTATTTACCTCAATCCAGAGAAGGTGTAAGTTCCGGCCATTGTTCATAGTCTTTCACTGGCGTTGTAGCGCATTTCTGCGCCAGTTGTACGGATGTCAGAGGTACACCAAAAAACACCGGAGTGTGGCAACTATGCAGAGGCTAGTCTCCCTGGCTGTGTGTGCGGTTGTATTCCTCTTTACCCTCGGCGCCATGGCAAGCGCACAAACCACAACGCAACTTCAACCGCTGGGCGTTACTTCGATCGGCGCATCACAAATGGGGAATACACCCGGTGGTGCGGAACTTGACCCGGCATTATCGACAGACAGCGACAGCGGCAACGATGCGGTTGCTGGCGTGCAGATCAATCGCAGCATTGCAAAAAAACATGGTGTTCCGGTCGGTGTCGCTGCCGGGCCGAAGCCCAAGTCTAACCCAACTCTAACGACCAGTTTTGATGCCCTGAACCTGTATCAGCAGCGCTATGCGAATGGCGGTAATCAGTTCACCGTCGAGCCTCCCGACCAAGGGCTCTGTGCGGGAAACGGTTACGTGTTGGAAAGCGTCAATGACGTGCTCCGTGTCTTCGACACACTTGGCAATCCTCTGACTGGTGTCGTGGACCTAAACACTTTCTACGGCTATCCCGCGGCAATCAATCGTACCAACGGGCAATATGGACCAAGCATTACAGACCCATCCTGCTACTTCGATTCGCAAACACAGCGCTGGTTCCAGATCGTGCTCACGCTCGATCGCAAAGGAACCACGTCGGCACTGAACGGCAAGAATCACATCGACATTGCCGTCAGCACCACGTCCAGCCCACTTGGATCGTGGAGAATTTACAAATTGCCAGTACAGAATGACGGCACCGACGGTACACCCAATCACGGCTGCGCAGGTGGACCTTGCCTCGGTGACTATCCTCACATCGGGGCAGACGCAAACGGAATTTTTATCACGACGAACGAGTTCGCTGTCTTTGCCGGAGGTTATTACGGCTCGCAGATCTACGCGCTGTCCAAGGCTGCGCTAGCATCTGGCGGCCCGGTGAACTATGTGCTGTTTAACACCGCAGACTACCTGGACGCGAACGGCCTTCCAGGATTCACGGTGTGGCCGGCAATTTCGGCTGCTGGCCAGTACATTGCCGACAACGGCGGCACTGAACACTTCCTCAGTTCCGACGCTGTTTTCTACGACAGCGGCTTCGATAACCAGCTTCGCATCTGGACGGTGACGAATACCTCGTCGCTCAACAGCGCGAATCCGCAACTGACGCTCAGTAATGGATTCATCAGCGTCATTGGCTACGGTGTACCGCCCCGGTCTGCTCAGAAGGCGGGCGACTATCCCCTCGGGCAGTTCCTGGGAGATCCGCTGTCACCGTTAGATAGCAATGACTCGCGCATGCAGCAGGTGTACTACGCGAACGGGAAATTGTGGGCGGCGCTCGATACCGGCGTCACCTTCGATGGGGTCAACGTGCTAGCCGGCGCGGCATACTTTGTCATCACGCCACAAGGGCCCGGCGCAGGCAAGGCCAAGATGCAAGGTTATGTTGCCGTGCCTAACAACAATGTTACTTACCCAGCGATCGCTGCCACGCAAGATGGTCGCGGCGCTGTGGCCTTCACGTTAGTGGGACCGGACTTCTATCCTTCTGCGGCGTACGCTGCTGTTGATGCGATTGCCGGTGCCGGCGACGTTCAGATGGCGTCTGCGGGTGTAGGTCCGTGGGACGGATTCACTGGCTACAAACAATACTCAACTCGTCCGCGCTGGGGCGACTATGGTGCAGCGGTGGTAGACGGCACATCCATTTGGATGGCCAGTGAGTACGTCGGCCAGACCTGCACGTTGGCGCAGTGGGAGGTCGATTTTACCTGTGGCCATACCCGAGCACAACTCGGCAACTGGGGTACGCGCATTTCGCAATTGAAAATGAAGTAGAAATCCTTAAGCACGACAGGCCGCCGCGAAATCGGCGGTCTTTCTTGCGGCGATACCCACAACGTTGAGGGCAGCTTTCGGGCTGCCCTCTTCTTGTATTCCCATGTGCTCGTTTTGTGCGTCACGCACGATGCAGGGAATACGCTGCGGACTTCCCACCACCTGAAGTTGCCTTATCCCGGTATCGTCTCGGCCGGCTTCACTACCCGAATATCATGATCGGTGAATTTGTGGTGAACGTCTGGGAATTCGTATTTCGGCATGTGGCACGAAACACAATCCTTGGTTGCCACAGAACAGGCGGGACCTGGGTGGGCGGCATCAGGTTTCGCAACGCCGAGGACGTGACAGGCCAGGCAGCGCTGGTCGTAAGCGGCGGATTCCCGTACGAGGGGTTTGTGCGGATCGTGGCAGGCGGTGCACTGTATGCGCGCATCGTCGCGCCAGCAGCGGCTGTTCTGCAAACGGTATGCCGGGAAACGCACACTGGGTAGCCCAAAGGCGCCCGCCATCTGTACATCCATCGAAGTTGCGTGGCAGGATCCGCAGAAGTCGACGCGATCGACCGGCCGCAAACGTGCCGGATTCATGATCAGCGTTCCCACATTTTGTAAGTTCGCGCGCATCGCCGCCGTGTGGTTCGCGCCCGGTCCGTGACACGTCTCGCACGTCGCGCCGGGAAGGAGGTTGTTGATCGGTCCTTCTGCCGGAACATTCGCGGCGTGGCAGGCGAAACAGCGCCGCACTTCATGCATCTGCACCTGTCGCCCGGTGGCTCTCTTTACAACGTCTTCTCCCGGAGGTCTTTCCTGTCCCGACACGCGAACCGCAGGTTGTGCCGGAGTGATATCGAATCCGTGAATGCTATCGAAATAACTGAAGTGGCTCTCGTTGTAAATGTCGCCTTCCGGAGACGTATACACCTGGCTGATTTTTCCTGATCCAAATGCCCACACCAGTGGCTTCGATGCGGAACTCTTATCCGTCTTCAAAGTGAACGAGGGCCCCTGAGGAGTTTTCACGATCTCGTAATTGAATCCGTCCACGGACAGATGCTTTCCGTACTGGCTGGTCAAATACTCGGATTCAGAGGCCGGCATCAGCGACTGCGCCATCTCAGATTTGCTTTGGCTCTTCGCGATGTCCGCATGACACTCGGCGCAAACCGCGCTGCCCACGAACTTATCGGAGGGCGTCGAAAGCTTGGTTGGCCACCATGGATATTTGTCGATACGCTCCTGTGTGGTCATCTCCTCGATCAGCGTGTCGCGAGAAGATCCGATCAGCGCCGTGGCGAACGCCGCCATGATGATTAACAACAAGAGCCCTTTGGAATGCATGCGCGCCACAGATCGGATACTTCTCACCCTTGAAGGTCGACTAGAGGCCCTAGTGCCCGTTCGCGCTAGGCTGGGCTTCGGGTTTCGCAAACCGGGCTTCTTCCACCGGAACATTCACTTGGATCTGATCCAGCTGAATCGTGAATCGTCCCTGCGGTTGTGCGACCGTCCACTGGAAGGGCTGCTTGACGCCGGCCACGTCGCGATAATCGGAATAATCGATCTGAGTTGGGTTGCGCCCCAGAGGCGAGTCGACGTAGCGCACCATCCGGACCAGCAGACCCAATTGCTGATCGAAATACAACTCAACCGGCGGCAGATTCGGATTCCTCGCTTGAATGACGTTGACCGTGCGTCCGGCAATCTGTTGATCCGGTCTGACCTTCAGTTCCTTAAAAGAAGTCTTGAGGTGCGCGGCCAGTCGCAAGTCGGCATCGATGCTCGCGGCGTGAAGATCTCCCCTGTTCATATTTCGCAGCGGGCGCCCGGGAACCAGCGTCCAACCCGAAAGCCCGTCTACCGTCTCGAATCCAGTGCCGTTGGGAAGATGCGTGACGACACTCCGCATTCCGGGCTGTTTTAGATAAATCTCCATTGGGAACTGCACGCCCTGAGCAAGATTCAACTTCCCTTTCTGTACTTCGGAATTGATCTTCTCGATAGCGCTGGAACCGCCGACCACCTGCAAGTACTTATTCAGGATGTCATCTGCAGATTGCCCAGGGGCGGGTTCATTTTCAGCAGGTGGCTTTGCTGGCACGGGTAGCGTGGATCCTTCGGCGGCTATCACAGGGGTGGACACTGGGCGAAGCGCTCCTCGATGGCAGGAGTAACACGTGATTTCGCGCTCGCCGTTGAAGCTGTTCTGATTCAGCGCGAACATCATCTGCATCATCTCGCGCGCCGTTTTCTTCGGCTTCTTGTCATCTTTCTCGAAGGCGCCTTCAACGTGGCAGTGCTCGCAGCGTACTCCCAGCGAAGACGTGATGAACTGCATCGCGGGCATGATTTGATCGGCTGGAGTTCCCTTCAACACCTGTATGTTTTTGTAAACCTGCTCAGCAGGAGGAGCAATCTGCGGTGCCTGCGCTCGGACTGCCTCGAGACACAACACTGTAGGAATTAAAGCGACCGCAGTGAGGATTGACGCACGATTCATCAAAGCTCCAGCAGTTACGGAATCAAATTCTTTTTTAGATCGCAGACAGGAATCAAAGACGCGTGTTGCCCCACATCACACACTTCTGCGCCAGGGGTGATATTTCTGAGTGAGTAGACGAGAATTCCCGGTCGACGGTTGAAGCAACTTTGTAAAGATTTGTACCGCGCTTTGTCTCAGGATTGTGTAGCTCTGTCCCTGATAACAGCTGCAAATTTGCAGATGACTTGCGGCGCGAGATGCTCGTCAGATTCTCGGTGAGTGAAAAAATTGTTTGCGGTGGTTGAATCGCCGTTCTGGCAGACCAGCTCAACTCAATCCCGCACGGCGCTTCCGCGCAGATGGGCATGAAGAAATCTTGATGAGAGTGATTGGTGGAGCTAGCCAGGATCGAACTGGCGACCTCTGCAGTGCGATTGCAGCGCTCTCCCAGCTGAGCTATAGCCCCACGAGGGACACAGGAACACCTGCGACTGGGTCCGGCGCAACTTTGCCGGATGAACACTCGTATTTTAACAGCCGCGTTTGGAAAGACCAAGCGAATCGCCACTCTCCCACCCCGAAAGGCGAACCACGGCTGGCGCTTGCAGAATTCCTTCCGAGAAACTACTCTGACCTGACAGGACAGCTCCATAGCGCTCGACCGTTTTTTCTTCCGCAACAGGTACGGCACGCTGCCGCTGTCTCGCAAGCTATGCCTTTGGAAGCTCTGGTTGTATGCAGCGACGATCAACTTACCCGAATCCTTCGCCACGGGATGAGCGACCTCGGCATTCGGGGCGAGTTTTGCGAGTCGCTTGAAAAAGCGTTGACCGCCGTCTCTAGTCGTCGTTTTGACGGCGTATTCATCGACTGCGAAATACCCGAGGCGGCCAGCCTGTTTCACTCCATCCGCACGAATGAGGTATTCAAAAAGTCGTTGTGCGTCGCCCTGGCCACCCATCGCACGACCGTGAAAGACGCCTTCGATATGGGCGCGCAATTCGTAATGTACCGTCCCTTGTCGATGGAACGCGCTTCGCGCGTGTTGCGGACAGCGCAGGGTTTGATGAATCGCGAGCGGCGTCGATCCTTCCGAAAGGCGGTGCAGATGCAGGTTGCCGTTCGATTTGGCCGTAGCGCGGAGTTCGATGCCGTCACGTTTGACCTGAGTTCCGGCGGAATGGGCCTGAAGCTGAAGAGCATGCCCCAGAATTCCGGGCAGGTGCACGTAACCTTCAAGCTTCCGGGCTCTCACGCGCCCCTCTCGGCAACCGGTGACATCGTCTGGGCGGATGCGAAAAAACGAATCGGCGTCCAGTTTTCGCATGTGCCTGACAACGCTCGCATGCAACTGGAGCGTTGGCTCGAAGGGAAATTGGAAGCGATTGGCGGCGCACCCGAACCGATCGCACCACGAGCGGTAGTTCGTGGCGTCGTGGATATTGCTTTGACTGCCGTGGTCGTGCGCAACGGACGATCCAAAACCATACGCGGGCATGGCAGCGACTTAACCGAACAAGGCTTAGGCGCGAACATGAGCGAGGAACTGTCGCCCGGAGAAGTGGTCAATCTCGAATTCGCGCTTCCCAGCGGCAGGGCCGTAAAAACACGCGCCTACGTACGCAACGCCCAGGGACAACATTACGGGTTCGAATTTCTGACCATGGCCGACACTTCCCGGTCAGCCATACGCGATTTCTGCCAGCAACTGCCCGTGAAGTACTGAAATCTGCAGGCCGTACATTCGGCGGTCAAAGCCATATCATAGAGGTGTAGCAATTTGGTCCCGGAATGGGCTCTTGCCGCGCTGCAATTACGAGTGCCGACGTACTCTCGCACGCTTAGAAGTAGCTTGTTCTCAATAAGTTGCCGGACTCATCTGTTAATCGACCGTTTTGGGACGGTTTCTCTGCCGAGTTCAGAGATCACACAGCTGAGTGATGAATCAACCTTGATGAATCGTGGGGAAGAGTTACAATCTCAAATGGAATTGAAAATGATTTTCAACTTCGAAGATATTGGGAGTGCTGCTCTCGCTGACCTCGAGGAAGGTCAATGCGCGATCCTCGAGCAACTCGATCTCGCTCCGCGCGTTGCCGATCATTTGATGAATCTCGGTTTCATTCCGGGCGTTGAAATTATCGCGGCCCGCAGCGGACCGGGCGGAGATCCTCGCGTCTACCGCGTCGACGGCATCGAAGTTGCGCTTCGCCGCGACGTTTCAAGCCGAATCGTGGTTCGTGCTCACACCCGTACGGTGCAATAGCATGGCACTGTCCACGATCGCGGCGGCCCCTCCCATCTCGCAAGACGCTCCGGCGAAAAAGGGCTTCCGCACGATTGCGGTCGTAGGACCTCCCAATTCTGGCAAAACAACTTTGTTCAATCGGCTGACGGGTCTTCGTCAGAAGGTCGCGAACTTTCCGGGTGTCACGGTTGAGCATCATTTAGGTTTCATTCGCGACGGGTCGGGACGCGAGATCGAGCTCATCGATTTGCCTGGGATTTACAGTCTCTCGCCACGCTCAGAGGACGAGGTCGTTGCCGTGAAGGTCCTGGGCGGCGAAATGCCCGGACTGGGCCGACCAGACGGTGTCTTGCTCATCCTTGATTCAACGCATCTTGAGCGCCACCTGATGCTGGCTGCCCGCGTCATCGCGCTTGGACTGCCCACCCTTGTCCTCCTGAATATGGCGGATGAGTTGAAGAAGCAGGGCGGCCATGTGGACGTGTTGTTATTAGCGAAGCAGCTTGGCACTCCTGTGGCGCTGATCAGCGCTACAACTGGCGCGGGTATCGAGGCGATTTCGGCCTTTGTGTCTTCGCACTCCGAAGCTCCAAGTCCGCTAGCATTGCCGGTATTGGCGGATGCGAAGAAGTGCCGCGAATGGGCGTATCAGGTCGGACATGCCTCTTCTTACCGCAAGCCAGTGTCGCCGGTTTGGACGCAACGTCTGGACTCGCTGTTTCTGAACCGTGTCTGGGGCCCAATCATCTTCGCAGTCGTAGTAATGGGAGTGTTCCAGACCATCTTTTCCGCCGGCCAGCCGCTCTCGAATGCATTGCAGGCCTTGCTTGATGTCACAGGAAAGCAGGTCGGCGCAATTTTGCCGAACGGCTTGCTGCGCTCGCTGATCGTGGATGCAATCTGGAAGGGTACCGGATCGGTGTTGGTCTTCCTGCCGCAGATTCTGCTGCTCTTCCTCGTGATTGGCATCCTGGAAGATTCCGGCTATCTGGCACGCGCCGCGGTTATCGCCGACAAAACCATGTCGCGCGTGGGACTGAACGGGAAGGCCTTCATTCCCCTGCTCTCGGCGTACGCCTGCGCAGTCCCGGCGATCATGGCAACGCGCACCATCGAGAACAAGCGCGACCGCATTGCAACGATTCTGATCGCACCGTTCATGACGTGCTCGGCCCGCTTGCCCGTCTACACGATGATCATCGCCGCATTCCTGCCGAATCGCCCGCTGCTGGGATCGTTCTTTGGCACACGCGCGCTGGCGATGCTGGGACTATATGTTCTTGGGTTCTTGATGGCGGTGATCACAGCCCGCATTCTCAAGTCGTCGGTACTGAAGAGCAAAGACTCGCCCTTCATCATGGAGATGCCGCCGTATCGCTGGCCCACGCTGCGGTCGCTGGGTTTGCGCCTGCTGGATCGCAGCAAGGCATTTCTCTATCGCGCCGGGACGGTGATCCTCGGCGTCACCATCGTTCTGTGGCTCCTGACGACTTTCCCCATGCACAACGGTCAGCCACCTGCGATCCAGGACAGTGCTGTTGCGACGATGGGCCATGTTATCGAACCGGTGATCCGGCCACTCGGCTTTGATTGGAAGATCGGTGTCGGACTGCTGACCTCATTCGCTGCACGTGAAGTCATCATTGCGACCATGGGAACGCTGCATGGTGTCGATCCTGAATCACACGCCTTTGATCTCCAGGCAGCATTGCGTCACGAACTAACCCCTGCCGCAGCCGTTTCGCTGCTCGTCTTCTTCGCATTCGCGATGCAATGTATGTCGACGCTGGCCGTCGTCCGCCGTGAAACCAATGGGTGGAGATGGCCGGCAGTGCAGTTCGCCTACATGACGCTAGTGGCCTACGCGTCTGCCTTTGCGGCATACCACATCGCGGGATTGTTCTAATACCTACTACCGCTTTCTAAGCTGTCATTTCGAGTGAGGGCGCGGTCACGCGCCCGAGTCGAGAGACCTCGCGTTCATGTTTCGGCCCGCGTGAAGCCAGGAGCTGTCATCCCGAGCGGAGCGAGGGAGCCCTATTGGCACCACGAACCTGTTCTGGGCAACGTAAAGACCGCTACAGCCGCTCTCGCAGTTGCTGCACTTCCCGACTTAGCAACCCGAGCACCTCGAAGCACAGCTCGGGATTACGCGCCAGCGTATCGCGAACCCTGCCGACATCGATAAAACTATATTTTGTTATCTCTATGACTTCGGCCGTCAGGCTGTAAGGCTTTCCTGACATAGCGGCCGGCAGTCCGAGCACGGAACCCGGTCCCGCTGTCCGCTGAAATGCAGATCCATGCGATGCAGATTCATGCGTCGCAATCGACAAACGTACGCGTCCACTCTTGACGACGAAGACGCCCTGACAATTGTCTCCGCGATGGAAAAGAAACGAGCCCGGCGCGGCAGTGCTCTCGGCCCCGATAGCCTCGAGGACCTCGCAAAGATGGGGTGGAGCAGAAAACGGAATTTCTGAGCTCACAACGGGCATAGCAGTTGCATGAGTATCGGGCACCTCGCCATAGCTCGGTGTGATGCCAGTCACAACTGCATGTGATCTTGCGAAACCCACCAGCAAACATCCCGTTTCAGCACCTTCTGCTTAGAAGAAATCAGCGTGGTGCGCGCGCGTGCTTTTCTGCGCAACTCACAGTGCTGAAAATGTTTACACGTCACAGACGGTCCGGACATCTGGCTCGTATCTTCGATTACAGGCTCAGACCACGAGTTCGACTTTTGCCGGCGCGTGGTTCCGCTTTCGCCGAGGGCTTTTTACGAGCGCCCGGACTCAGTTTTCACAACAAATTTCATAGCAGTCCTACGGACGAAATGGATTCATGATGAAAAGGTCAAAAGTAACAATTGATGGAAACGAAGCGGCCGCGTACGTCGCGCACAAGATCAACGAAGTCATCGCAATCTATCCGATCACCCCGTCTTCGCCGATGGGCGAATGGTCCGACCAGTGGTCCTCCGAAAACAAACCCAATATCTGGGACACCATCCCCCTCGTGATCGAAATGCAGAGCGAGGGTGGAGCTTCCGGAGCGCTGCACGGCGCATTGCAATCCGGAGCGCTGGCCACCACGTTCACCTCTGCCCAGGGACTGCTGTTGATGATCCCCAACATGTACAAGATCGCCGGCGAGCTCACGCCCACGGTCATGCATGTTGCAGCCCGCTCTCTGGCGGCACAAGCTCTCTCGATCTTTGGTGATCACCAGGATGTAATGGCCGTCCGACAGACCGGATGGGCCCTGCTCGCCTCGAACTCGGTGCAGGAAGTGATGGACACGGCCCTGATCGCGCAAGCGGCTTCGCTGGAATCTCGCATTCCGTTCGTGCACTTCTTCGATGGATTCCGTACGTCGCACGAAGTGGCGAAGGTCGAGCAGCTCGCGAAAGAAGATCTGAAGGCGATGATCTCCGATGAGCTGGTGCAGAAGCATCGAGCACGTGCACTCTCGCCGGATCGCCCCGTACTTCGTGGAACCGCGCAGAACCCTGACGTCTACTTCCAGGCTCGCGAGACCGTAAATCCTTATTACCTCGCGGTCCCCACCATCGTTCAGAATGCGATGGACAAGTTTGCGAAGATCGCCGGCCGCCAATACAAGCTGTTCGACTATGTCGGCGCACCCGACGCCGAGCGCGTCATGATCATCATGGGGTCAGGCGCAGAAGTCGCGCAGGAAGCAGTCGAGTATCTGGTTGAAAAAGGCGAGAAGGTCGGATTGCTGAAAGTCCGTTTGTACCGGCCATTCTCGGTCGAGCACTTCATTCAGGCTCTGCCCACCAGCACCAAAGCAATCGCCGTTCTGGATCGCACCAAAGAACCCGGCTCAACCGGCGAACCGCTCTACATGGACGTTGTCACCGCGCTCAGCGAATGCAGCGCGAACAACAGTCTGCCACTCAAGGCGTTCCCTAAAGTCATCGGTGGCCGCTACGGTCTTTCGTCCAAGGAATTCACGCCCGCAATGGTGAAGGGCGTGTTCGACGAACTCGCGAAGGGCCGCAGCAAAAATCACTTCACGGTGGGAATCGTTGATGACGTTACGCTCACCAGCATCGACTACGATCCGAACGTCTCTACCGAAGATCCCAAGACAGTTCGCGCGTTGTTCTATGGACTAGGTGCGGATGGAACCGTGGGCGCCAACAAGAACTCGATCAAGATTATCGGCGAGGACACCGACAATTATGCGCAGGGTTACTTCGTGTACGACTCGAAGAAGTCCGGATCGCTGACGACTTCGCACCTGCGCTTCGGTCCTAAGCCGATCCGCTCCAGCTATCTGATCAGCCGGGCCAGCTTCGTCGCATGCCACCAGTTCACGTTCCTTGAGCGCATCGACGTGCTCAAGAACGCGAAGCCCGGAGCCACCTTCCTGCTCAACAGCCCCTTTGGCCCGGAAGAGGTTTGGGATCATCTCCCGCGCGCAGTTCAAAAAGAGATCATCGAGAAGCAACTCAAGTTCTACGTCATCGATGGTTACGAAGTCGCCAAGAAGACTGGCATGGGTGCTCGCATCAACACCATCATGCAAACCTGCTTCTTTGCGATCAGCGGCGTGCTCCCGCGCGAAGAGGCTATTGACGCGATCAAGAAGGCCATCAAGAAGACCTACGGTCGCCGTGGCGAGTCTGTAGTGCAAAAGAACTTTGCCGCCGTCGACAGCACCCTCGCCCATCTCTCGGAAGTAAAGGTCCCGGCTGCGGTCTCCAGCGCCTTCGACGTTCGCCCGCCGGTTCCGGCGCAAGCGCCTCCGTTCGTGCAGAACGTGCTCGCCCCGATTATCCAGGGCGATGGCGATCTGCTACCGGTCAGCAAGCTGCCAATCGACGGCACGTTCCCTACCGGCACCGCGCAATGGGAAAAGCGCAACATCGCACTCGAGATCCCCGACTGGGACGAGCAGCTCTGCATACAGTGCGGGAAGTGCGTGCTGGTCTGCCCGCACGCTGTGATCCGCGCGAAGGTGTACGAATCCGACAAACTTAAGGGCGCGCCGGAGTCATTCAAATCCGTAGCGGCCAAGTGGGTCAACTTCAAGAACCAGAAATACTCGCTGCAGGTTGCCCCGGAAGATTGCACCGGCTGCGCACTCTGCATCGAGGCCTGCCCTGCGAAGAGCAAGACGGAACCGAAGCACAAGGCCATCAACATGGTACCGCAGCCTGCGATCCGCGAGCGCGAAGCCGCAAACTGGGACTTCTTCCTTGAACTGCCGGAGACCGATCGCACGGCTCTCAATCTCGGCCAGATAAAGGATGTCCAGCTGCTGCAACCGCTATTCGAGTTTAGCGGCGCGTGCTCGGGTTGCGGTGAAACCCCGTATATCAAGCTGATGACGCAACTCTTCGGCGACCGCACTTTGGTCGGTAACGCCACTGGCTGCTCCTCGATCTACGGCGGCAACCTGCCCACGACGCCTTACACGTTCAACAAGGACGGACGCGGCGTCACCTGGTCGAACTCGCTCTTCGAAGACAACGCCGAGTTCGGACTGGGCATGCGCCTCGCCATCGACAAGCAAACCGAATATGCACGCGAGTTGGTCAAGCGGCTTGCTGGTCAGATCGGCGACGATCTTGCCACCCCAATCCTCAACGCTGACCAAACTGGCGAAGTTGGCATCCGCGAACAGCGCAAACGCGTTGCTGCACTGAAAGACAAACTCGCCGGAATCAAGACGCCGGAAGGCAAAGACCTGCTTAGCCTGGCCGATACACTGGTGAAGAAGTCAGTCTGGATTCTCGGCGGCGACGGCTGGGCCTACGACATCGGTTACGGCGGACTCGACCACGTGCTCGCTTCGGGTCGCAACGTGAACATCCTGATCCTCGACACCGAGGTCTATTCCAACACTGGTGGCCAGATGTCGAAATCCACACCGCGCGGCGCAGTTGCGAAGTTTGCCGCAGGCGGTAAACCGCGTCCGAAGAAAGATCTGGCGCTCATGGCCGTGAACTACGGGAACGTCTACGTAGCTCGGGTCGCCATGGGCTCCAGCGACATGCAGACTCTCAAGGCGTTCAACGAGGCGGAAGCCTACGATGGACCATCGCTGATCATCGCCTACAGCCACTGCATCGCGCACGGTTACGACCTGGTCCACGGACTGGATCAACAGAAACTCGCCGTGCAATCGGGACACTGGCCGCTGTTCCGCTTCAACCCCGTTTTGGCGGCACAAGGCAAAAACCCGTTCGCGCTCGACTCTAAGGCGCCGACCATCCCCCTGGAAAAATACATCTACAACGAGACTCGCTACACCATGCTCACGCACAGCAATCCGGAAGTTGCGAAGGAGTTGCTGAAAGAGGCGCAGCAGGATGTGGAGCAGCGTTGGAAGATCTACGAAAACATGGTGACCATGTTCGCCAATGGCCACGCCAAAGCTGCCGAAACCAAAGAGCCGGAACTGGCAGCATCGAAAGGAGCCGGAAACTAAATGGATCTCACAACCAGATATCTCGGACTGAAACTGAAGACTCCTCTCGTGGCCTCGTCGTCCCCTCTCTGCAAAGAGATCTCGGCGATTCGGCAGCTTGAAGACGGTGGCGCCTCCGCCATTGTTCTTCATTCGCTGTTCGAGGAGCAGATCAACCTCGAAAGCAACGAGCTGGACTATTTCCTGTCTGTCGGGTCCGACGTCTCCGCCGAAGCGCTGGAGATGTTCCCTGATATGACCGGCTACAACATCGGACCGGACGACTACCTCGAGCACATCCGCAAAGCCAAGGCAGCTGTGAAGGTTCCGATCATCGCCAGCCTGAATGGCATTTCGACCGGTGGCTGGATTCGCTATGCGAAGGAAATCCAGCAGGCGGGCGCGGATGCTCTTGAACTCAACATCTACTATCTGCCTACCGATATCGAACTGACTGGAACAACTGTCGAGCGGGCGCACTGCGAACTCGTCACCGCCATCAAGGACAGCATTAGCATCCCGATTGCAGTGAAACTTGCGCCATGCTTCAGCTCGATCCCGAATGTGGCCAAGCAACTCGACGACGCGGGCGCGAATGCCCTGGTGCTCTTCAACCGCTTCTACCAGCCGGACTTCGACCTTGAGCGCCTGGAAGTAGTTCCGTCGCTCGTTCTCAGCCGTTCGAATGAAGTAAAGCTCCGGCTGCACTGGACGGCGATTCTCTACGACCAGATCAAGGCCGACATCGCGATTACCGGAGGCGTTCACACGGCCGAAGACGTGGTGAAGTGCATGATGGCCGGCGCCAAAGTCGCCATGATGACCTCAGCCATTCTGGAATACGGACCGCAATATTTTGGTGTGGTCGCGAAAGACCTGGAACGCTGGATGGAAGAGCACGAGTACGAATCCGTAAAGCTGATGCAGGGCAGCATGAGCATGCAGAAGGTCAGCAATCCTTCCGCCTTCCAACGTGCAAACTACATGAAAGTGCTAAGTTCGTATACGCTGTCGCCAGGACCCACCGTTCAGCGCACGCGGTAGACTTGAACTTTGCTGTACCTTACCCTCCCCGCCGGGGCTCAAGCCCCGGCTTCCCTTTGCATCTTTTTCAAGCGAGCTCGATTGCGCACCCCGTCTCTGTTTGGCACCCGAAGCCTGCTCACGCCTGTCATTTCGAGCGAGGCCGCTTCTTTTGCGGCCGAGTCGAGAGACCTTGCGTTGTTCATTCCGAGCGGTAGCGAGGAACTGTCATCCCGAGCGCAGCGAGGGAACCCTATTGGCACCACGGACTTTCCAGCAAGAGGAAACTGTCGATCTACTCTTTCACCATCTCATATCCCTTCTCACGCCACTCACGCACCCCGCCGTCCATCGAGATGACATTCGTGTAAC
>CAZBCQ010000013.1:20264-22884 GCA_964490255.1 uncultured Terriglobales bacterium
CCCTTCTCACGCCACTCACGCACCCCGCCGTCCATCGAGATGACATTCGTGTAACCCATCTTCTGCAGATTATCTGCGGCAAGCGCCGAGCGAAATCCACCGCCGCAATAGAGGACAAGAGGCGCTTTCGTATCCGGCACCTGCTTCTCGATATCGCGTTCGATCACACCCTTTCCCATGTGTATCGCACCGGGTAAATGATCTTTTGCGAACTCACTCTCTTCGCGCACATCGATGAGAGTGAACCTTTCACCGCGATCGAGTTTCGCTTTCACATCATCGACCGTCGTCTCGCGAACCCGCTTCTTCGCGTCTTCCACAATTTTGAGAAATCGTTCTGAGTGCTGCATCGTCTACCTCCTTCAGAAATGCACCAGGCGAATGAAGAGCCCGGCAAGAAATCCGCCCGTCAATGGACCGACCACGGGAATCGCGGCGTATCGCCAGTCGGAATCGCCCTTACCGGCAATCGGCAGGAACGAATGTGCGATCCGCGGCCCTAAATCCCGCGCGGGGTTGATGGCGTATCCAGTGGTCCCGCCGAGGGAAAGACCGATACCCCATACCAGGCTCGACACGAGGTAAGGTCCAAGGCCAGCCGCAGGTCCCGCGTCCGCAACCGCCTTGGAAAAGATTGCTCCGACGACCAGTACCAACGCAAACGTGCCAATGATCTCGCTGAGCAGATTCGCACCGATACTTCGAATCGCCGGCGCTGTGCAGAAGCACGCTCGCTTCAGATCGACATCAGCCGTTTCTTTCCAGTGCGGAAAGAAGTGCAACCAAACCAACGTTGCTCCAACCAGCGCGCCCGCCAGCTCAGCGGCAAAATAACTCGGGAACTTTGCATAGTTGCCAGTCGTCACCGCCATTCCCATAGTGACCGCCGGATTCAGATATGCGTCCGCGCTGCCGCACGCGATTGCGGTGAACACGCCGGCCATCACGGCAAAGGCCCATCCGCTGGTGACAACGATCCATCCCGATCCTTCGGCTTTCGACTTCTTCAGCAGGACATTGGCTACCACTCCGTTGCCAAGCAGGATCAGAACAAGCGTGCCCATGAACTCACCGAACATCGGCGATCGCATACCAGCACCCTCCCAGAAACCAATTCGACCTGGAACAGCGGTAACGCCTAATCAACCCAATCGAACGACCGCTCCACGGCTTTCTTCCAAAGGCGATACTTCTCCTCGCGTAGAGCATCTTGCATTTGCGAGTGCCAGGTCCGGTCAACCGCCCATTGGGCCGTTAACTCCTCAGTGTTCTTGAAGAACCCCGTCGCTAGTCCCGCGGCGTAGGCAGCGCCAAGCGCTGTCGTCTCTTTCACTCGCGGCCTAACTACATCGCGATTCAGGATGTCGGCCTGAAACTGCATCAGCAGGTCGTTGTCCACCATGCCGCCATCGGTACGCAAAATCGTGATCGGAATGCCGGAGTCATTTTCCATCGCGTCCACCACCTCGCGCGTTTGGAATGCAGTTGCCTCGAGGATGGCGCGCGCCATATGCGCTTTGTTCGCGTACCGTGTCAGGCCGGCGATCACGCCGCGCGCATCGCTCTTCCAATACGGTGCAAAGAGGCCAGAGAAAGCGGGCACAATGTACACCCCGCCATTGTCTTCGACGGTGCGTGCGAGCGCTTCAATTTCCGCGCTCGTTCGAATGAGCCCGAAGTTGTCGCGCATCCACTGAACGAGCGCTCCCGTAATGGCTACGCTGCCCTCAAGCGCGTAAACAGCGGCTTCCTCTCCGAATTTATAGCCGACCGTAGTAATGAGACCGCAGCGTGACTGAACCGGTTTTTTGCCAGTGTTCATGAGCAGGAAGCAGCCGGTACCGTATGTGTTCTTTGCTTCCCCTGCCTGAAAACATGTCTGACCAACGAGCGCTGCTTGCTGATCGCCTAAAATCCCGCCGATCGCAACGCCTGCAATGGCATCCAGCTTGGCTGTGCCATAAATCTCACTGCTCGAACGAATCTCCGGCAACATGGTATCGGGCACATTGAAGGTGTCTAACAATTCGCGATCCCACGCAAGTGACTGCAGGTTCATCAACTGTGTACGGCTCGCGTTGGTGACGTCGGTCATATGAATGCCACCATTCACCCCGCCTGTCAGATGCCATACCAGGAAAGAATCAACCGTGCCGAAGAGCAGGTCACCCGCTGCTGCACGTTCGCGAACACCTGCAACGTTGTCGAGAATCCAGCTCAGCTTCAGCGCGCTGAAATAGGTGGCTAGAGGCAGCCCGGTCTTGGCACGAAAGCGGTCAGCGCCACCTTTTGCGGCAAGGTCCTCTACGCAGTCGGCGACGCGCGTGTCCTGCCACACGAGTGCGTTCGTGACTGGCTGACCGGTTTTGCGGTCCCATACGATCGTCGTCTCACGCTGATTTGTGATCCCAATTCCCGCGAGATTGCGTGGCTGTAGACCCGCCTGCTGCATTGCCTCACCGATCACCTGTTGGGTTCGAAACCAGATTTCCTGGGGATCGTGCTCTACCCAGCCCGGACGTGGATAGATCTGCTCATGTTCCTTTTGCGCCTGCGCAACGATGTTGCCGTCGCGGTCGAAGATGATGAAGCGCGTACTGGTCGTCCCCTGATCGATTGC
>CAZBCQ010000013.1:22984-41835 GCA_964490255.1 uncultured Terriglobales bacterium
TGCCGTCGCGGTCGAAGATGATGAAGCGCGTACTGGTCGTCCCCTGATCGATTGCTCCGATGTAGTCTGCCACGCTCAGTTCCCGAGCCCTGCGGTTTGCAGCATCCGCTTGAGCTTCCCTAAGTATTCGTCAACTGCCCACCGCCGCTGGTCGTCACTCCATGCGTATTCTTTTGCCAAATGGTGCGCGACGATTGGGGCGGCCTGCGCCGACAGTGTCCAACTGTAAAACTGCAATCCAGTGCGGCGGGCCAGTATATCGCCAACGGTCATGGCCATGTCATTCCGAATTGCATGAACAATTTCTGCGCGAATCGAGGGAAAGCCATCAACGATACGTTCTGCGAGTTCAGGATCCGAGGCTGCCAGGTCGAGAACTCGAACAGCATTGACTCCCACTTTGGAGGCGAGACGCGTCGCCGTTTCGGGCGACACGCCGTATGTCACCATGAGTTCTTCAGGAAAAGTCGCAGTATAGCCAACACTGCCGGCTAACGGATGGCTTCGCGTAGAGCACTCGCTAGCATGTTGCCCCAAATAACGTTGCACCGCGTTGACGGTGTCTTCGGACATGGCCCGATAGGTCGTCCACTTCCCGCCAAGAATGCTGATCAGTCCACTTTGTGGATCGATTTCGACTTTGTGATCACGGCTCAGGCTTTTCGTGTCGCGCGAATCGGCGGCGATCAGCGGCCTTACGCCGGCAAAGGCGCCGACAATCTGCTCTGCTGAAAATGGCTCGTTAACGAACTGATTCAGATGATGCAGCAGGTAATTCACATCCTCTCGGGTTACAGACACTTCGCTCAGATCGTTAAGGGGCTCATCGGTGGTGCCCACCAGCAATCGCCCCATCCAGGGAATTGCAAATATGACGCGTCCATCGCTGGTTTTCGGAATAAGCAGAGCGTCCTGACTACTCTCCAGCGGTAACAGGATGTGGGCCCCCTTGCTCAGTTTCAGCCGAGGACTCGCACCAGGGCTCGCCATCGCCCGAACCCCGTCCGCGCCCGGTCCGGTCGCATTCACAAAAGCACGTGCGCAAACATCGAAATTGCGGTTTGAGATGTCGTCTCGGATCTCCGCTGAACGCAGTTTCCCGCTCGAGTCGCACTCAAGCGCCATGACTTGCGCATGGTTCAACGCGATTCCGCCCAACTCCGTGAACGTACGCACGAGCGCGAGATTGTACCCGGCATCATCAAACTGCCCGTCAGCATAAGTAACAGCCCCCGCCAGTCCCTCTGATCGCAGCATGGGAAGCCGCTGGAGAGTGCTCTCGCGACTTAAGCGCCGGCTCGGCAGTAGGTTCGCTTTGCCGGCGAGCAGATCGTAGAACTTCACTCCCGCGCCGTAATAAACAGATTGCCACCGGCTATAACACGGGATGATGAACTCCATCGTTCCGGCCAGGAACGGCGCATTGCGCAGCATGTAAACGCGTTCCTGGAGCGCGCGCTTCACAACAGCAACCTGACCAGGATCGAAGTGAACAGCAGCTTCCCGCAGGTACCGGATGCCGCCATGAATCAGTTTCGTCGATGCACTCGACGTTGCCGATGCGAAGTCGTTCGCTTCAACAAGGAGTGTTTTCAGACCGCGCAACTGCGCATCGAGGGCACAACCAGCGCCTGTTGCTCCGCCGCCAATAATGCACACGTCGAAGTGCTCGCCTATCGCAGCAAATGCATCTTCGCGTGGCATCATGAACGCAGTCCGCTCATTGATGAATCAGTCCTTTGCTCTTAAGAAACTCAGCAGCCACAGCCGCAGCATCACGGTGCTCGCCATCAACCGCGTCGTTCATCTTCTGCATTTCTTGCTGGCTGATCTTGCCTCCGAGTTCCTCAAGCGCCGTCTTGACCATCGGATAGCGCTGAATCGTCTGCTGGCGAACAATGGGCACGGCATCATACGGCGGAAAGTAATTCCGATCATCCTCAAGAACGACCAGATCAAGCGTCGGGATCAAGCCATCCGTGCTACTGCCGACAATCAGATCGACCTGATGATTTTGGATCGCGCGATACAGCAGGCCCAAATCCATCGCGAGCGGCGGCCGCGCGAAGTGCAGGTTATACGTGCGCGCAAGGCCAGGGTACCCATCGGGACGCTCCATGAACTCGTAGCCGAAAGCCGCCGTCCATTGCGGCGAATACTTCGCGGCTTCCGATATCGTGTGGACATTCAATCTGCGGGCGTCCTCGCCCCGAATAATCACCGCAAACGTGTTGTTGAACCCGAGAGACGGCATTACATCGAAATGGAAGCGCTGCGCGTAGCCGGTCTTCACGCGCTCGTAGACCTCGGCCTCATTGCCGCTCGGCTTGTCTTTCAGCACGGCCGTTAAAGCAGTTCCCGTGTATTCAGGATATACATCAGCACGTCCGGCCAGCATCGCCTGCTCGCATACAAACGTCCCTTGAAGGTAGAAGCGCCTCTCTACTGAAACTTTCGCGCGGTATTCGATATACTGCGCCAATATCTCGCCCAGTACGGCCTGTTCTGTGAAATTCTTGGACGCCACCACGACGCTGTTGTGGTGATCCGGCATGCAGTTTCCGCCGACCATCAGTACACAACAGAGTGCCAATAGCAGTTGTTTGAATTTCATGCGTGTGGCGGAGTCAGTCGCCCCTGCACCCAGCCGAGAATCACATCGCTGCCGAGAGCGAGCACTGCTGCCGGGAGTGCACCCGCGAGAATCAGTTGATTGTTTACCATGGCCAGCCCTCTGAAAATAAACTCGCCCAGGCCGCCTGCTCCAATTGCCGCTGCTATCGTTGCCACTCCGACGGAAATCACCGTTGCGGTTCGAACGCCCGCCATGATGACTCCGGCTGAAAGTGGCAATTCCACCTGAAGCAAAAGTTGTCGCCGAGTGAGCCCCATTCCTTCCGCGGCCTCGCGGACTGCGGGATCGACTCCGGTGATCCCCTGAAACGTATTGCGCACGATCGGTAGCAGCGCATACAGCGCAAGCGTAACGATCGCGATTCGATACGCGCGCTCGCCGAGCCAGGGGGCAGGCAGCAGAAATCCGAATAGCGCCAGGCTAGGGATGGTCTGGATGATGTTGGCGCTGCCCAGAATCGCCGGCCGCAACTTGCGATGGCGTGTCATCAAGATTCCCAACGGAATGCCTACGACGATTGCCACTAGCATCGAAACTCCTACCATCCACATATGCAGCAGTGCCGAATTCGCAATCTCCGACGGATGCGCAAAGATGTAGTTCATCGCGTCTTCCCTCTTTCGTCTTCAGCATCCGACAGTCCGAATGCGTCCAGATACGAACGTACAGTCGCGTCGGTGCTGCTTCGGAATTGTTCCGGAGTATACGTTCCGAGTAGCTTTCCCGACTCCATGAGTGCAATGCGAGTTCCCAGCAGCAGCGCTTCGCGAACATCGTGGGTCACGAGAATGATGGTCTTATGAAGCTGCTCTCGCATTCGAAGAAACTGTTGCTGCAACTCGCTGCGGCTGAGTGGATCGAGTGCGCCGAAAGGTTCATCCATCAGCAATATGGGCGGGTCGGAAGCAAGCGCCCGTGCGACGCCAACCCGTTGTCGCTGTCCACCTGAGAGTTGATAAGGATATCGATCCGCGAACTGAGCGGGCACCAGATCCACCATCCGCAACATCTGCTCCGTCCTCTCACGTATTTCCGTCTTGCTCTTCTTTTCGATCTTCAACAGCAAGCCTACGTTCTTCGCGATCGTGTAGTGCGGAAACAATCCGGCTTCCTGGATTACATATCCAATCCGTCGCCGCAGTCGAATCAGATCCCACTCCGTGGTCGGCTTCCCTTCCACGCTCACCTCGCCGCTGTTCTGTTGGAGCAACCGGTTGATCAGCTTGAGCGACGTGGTCTTGCCCGAACCACTGCGTCCCAATAGAACCAACGTCTCGCCGCTCTCGACGGTCAGATTCATGTCCTGCAACACAGATTGATCATTCGATGTCCGGTAGCTGACATTACGAAACTCGATCACCGCATGTGAGGCGTTAGAACTGACGTTGGCAGAGCGATCCGGCATACGTTGAGTTTATTTAGAGAACGGCTCCTGTCCGAGTGATGCAAGATTGCCACTGTAACCGGAGATGCTGTCCAATTGTATGCAAAACATCAATTTGCCAGTTTTTGCGGGAATTCAAGCTGCCGGACAGGTATCATTGAGACTACACAGAAATTGCCAGCGGCCCATCTGCTGAGCCCATTCTGCGTCCGACCGGGATTCTGATCCAAGACAGCGGTTATCGTTGCTGAGTGAAGTCGACAACCTTTCCCTATCGTGACGTATTTGGAAACATCAAGACCATGGTGACTTTGGAACAAGTGAAGGCGGCGCGCGAAAGGATCCAGGATTCCGTCTTCGTATCGCCCTGCTCGCACTCGGAGACATTTTCGCAGCTCACCGGTAATGCGGTTTTCCTGAAGCTTGAAAACACGCAGATGACCGGCTCGTACAAAGAGCGCGGCGCCCTGAACAAAATTCTCACCCTCACTCCGGAGGAGCGTTCTCGCGGACTGATTGCCGCCTCGGCCGGCAATCACGCGCAGGCGGTTTCGTACCATGCGACCAAGCGTCATATCTGCGCTCAGATTTGTATGCCCCTGGCAACACCGCTGAACAAAGTGATGTCTACGCGTCGCTTCGGCGCTGAAGTGGTGCTCTATGGCGCCAATTACGACGAGGCCTGCGACGAGGCTCTTCGGCTCTGTTCACAGCAGGGCCTGACATTCATTCATCCTTTCGATGACGACGCCGTGATTGCCGGACAAGGCACCGTCGCTCTCGAGTTGCTCGAACAGGTTCCGGACGTAGAGGTCGTCGTCACGCCGATCGGTGGCGGCGGACTGATCAGCGGCATGGCTTGCGCGCTGAAGGAGATTAATCCCAAGATTCGCGTAGTCGGTGTACAGACGGCGCGCCTTCCTTCGATGAAGGCCGCTGTGGACTCCAACCAGCATGTGGTCTTGCCCGTTGCATCAACGCTCGCTGATGGCATCGCCGTTCGGCGCGCAGGCGATCACACCTTGCCCATGGTCCAGAGATATGTGGACGAAATCGTGACCGTGGAAGAAGAAGAAATCGCCAGCGCCATTCTGTTACTGCTGGAGCGCGAGAAGACTCTCGCCGAGGGCGCTGGAGCAGTCGCCGTGGCAGCCCTGGCTCACGGCAAGATTTCCGGAAAGAACAAGAAGGTAGCGGCGATCGTCACCGGCGGTAATATCGATGTGCAGATTCTTTCGCGCATCATCGAACGCGGCTTGGCCAAAGACGGTCGCCGCATACGACTTCGCATCCATCTGCCCGACTATCCTGGTGCCCTGCATCGCCTTACGGGAGTGTTGGCAGAACATCGCGCCAACATCGTCGAGACTTCCTACGATCGCACCTATTTCGGCGTGAATCTCGGCGATACCGCAATCGATCTGACTATGGAAACGCGCGGTTCTGAGCACGTCGAAGAACTACTGGCGGCGCTGGAAGCCGAGAACTACGTTCTGGAGCGAATTCAATAACGCTCAGGTAAAAAGCGTTCCCTGGCTGCGCGCGCGCTCACGCCGCGATTTCGGCTTGCGATAGAGTTCCACGCGGTTGCGGCCCTTCTCTTTGGCCTGATAGAGCGCCTTGTCAGCAGCCACAATTACTTCCTGTACGGATGCATCTTCCGACGCCGGCTCGGCGACGCCAATGCTGATCGTCACCGTTGTGTCCGTTCTCTGGCGGAAATTGATGATCTTGCGTTGAGGCGATCTTCGCTCCGGCCTTTCGCGCTTGCTGCGCTCCGCACCGCGCACAACAAAACTGCTTTCCGAGACGGTCCGCCGCAGGCGTTCCGCTTCCATGATCGCTTCTTCCGCGCGGATGCCCGGATACACCAGCACGAACTCTTCTCCGCCGAAGCGAAAGGCGCGGCCATCAGCACCTGCATCTTTCAGTTTCGAAGCGACCATTCTCAGCACCTGATCGCCAACATCGTGACCAAAGGTGTCGTTGAACTTCTTGAAATGATCGATGTCGACGATTGCCACCGAATACTGTCCGGACATCCCCGCGATCATCTCATTGAACGCCCTGCGTCCTGGCAATTTCGTCAGCTCATCCTGGTACGAAATCTGGTACGAGGTCTCGACGACCGCAATACAGAGAAACAGTCCCGCAAGAATGCAGTACGCCGTGCTTCGACCGGGATTGTGATTCACGATTGCCGCAAAGACTGCCCACAGTGACCAGAACAAGGAGTTATCTTCCGGCGCGTCGCTAAACCACCAGCGCACCAGAATTACTGCCGCGGCGAGGACGAACAGCGCAATGCTGATCTCCGGCATGCGACTGGTGAACCTGTGAGCGGCTGAACTCTCCATCCAACTGAAAACGGACGGCCCGGGACGGCAGACCACCGACATGATTGCCGCTTGAGCCAGTACGAGCGCGCCCCACCACCCGAAAGCGATGCGGTCAAAGGAGGGATTATCAACCAGCAGCAGCAATCCAAAATTTAGCGGAATCAGCAATGAGAGACAGCGCGCCAAATCGCGCTCGAGTTCAGCATTTCCGCTCCTGGCTCCCCAGCCGAGCAGAACCTGTTCCGCCAGCACGATGAGAATTGAAGCCAGTAGTATCCGGTACAAGCGGAAGCGTAGTGCCAGCGCAACCGCGGCGCCCAACACGAAAATGGAAAAGAAACGAAGTGTGGAGGTTGCGACCACCGGCAGCAGACGCGTTTGCAGCAGCAGAAGTGCTACGAGAAAAACGCACCCGCTTGGTACAAATAAATGAAACAGTAATGATGTAAAACGCCGGTTCAAAAGCAACCTGGTTCCAGGGTGGGGATTCTCCTGGCCCTTTCAACCATAGTCCCTCCGCTCAGTTAGCCAAAGTGCCCGTTGGGATACGACCATCCGGCCAGACGTACACTGTACGAGCTACACCAACGTGACGGCACGTAAGGCAACAAAAGCTTTGTAGCTTAAGATTCGCTCATCACCAGCTCGCCGCCGGTCTCGAAGAGGCTTTCCACCTGGAACTTCGCCTCGGCCGCGGCGCGTATGCGAATCTCGATTTGCTTCTCCAGCGCTTCGATTCGCTTGGGATCGGGCTTGGGCTGCCGGCCCAGTCGTATGAGCGCCGGCAATGCCATCCACCAGAGCAGCTGCTCGAACAGCTCTTTATTGAAGTAGCGAACGCTTTCGTAGGAATGCACGCCAATCAGCCACGCCACGTCCGGATCATGCAGCCAACTAAAGGGTGCTACGGCGATCTTCGGCTTTTCTCCCGGAGCCCACGTCCGATGCGCCAGCAGCGCGCGTATCCGTGCCGCGGCACGCCAACGATCATCGCCTTCCATGCCAAGCGATTCGAATATCTCCGCCATCGGTCCGCGTAGCCGCAGAGCATCCATCAATGTCGCTCCAGCACGATCCGGATTCGCCGGATCGAGACACGCTCCCATTGCGTACATCACCGCCCAGGCAATAACCGTGTCCCAAATGGCGGCGCTCTTTTCATCTTCCGCCCCAAACGGCAGGACCTTCTTGCCTTCAGCCAGGAGATCCTCCGGAAATGCCTCTGCTAACTGAGGAATCCGAAGCGCTCCCTCGATCTGCTCGTTAAACAGCTTCAGCGCACTCTCGACATCTCCCTTCCACTTCGGAGCCGGAGATAGTCCGGTAATCTCACCACCATCGGCTTCCACGAAATGGCGCGCCTGTTCCAGCAAAGCGCGCACCCGATCCGACAGTTGCGGAAGAAGATCAGAGTCAGCGGTAACTGTGACCGGCTCTTCCGCGGGTTTGGCCAAAGATTCTGCGATCGATGGATCCAGCACCCAGCGCAGCGAATCATGCACTGGTTTCAACTGGAGTTCATGGATCGCATCTGCCAGGCTCGAAACACCTCGACCGCCCAGCATGTCGCACAGCGCACCCCAGGGATGATTCAGATCTTCTTGCAGATGTCGCCAGTCCAAAAACACGTGGCACTTGTAGGCGCCCAGTTCCAGGCGCATACCTTTTTCTGCGAGATCGCGCGCCCGGTACAAATACTCCAAGCCGTTTACCGAATCGCGGGCAGCGATGAAGTTCGCGGCGTCCCACGATGCACCGAGCGCATCTCCGATTGTTCGCTGGCGCAGCTGCTTGTTTCCATCCGGTCGCTTCTCGGCGTAAGCAGATGAAATGCGAATCCAACCCTGCGTGTTCGAATAGCGATTGTTGTAAACCACCAGCGCCCGTTGATCGCCCAACTGATTCGAATACGCGAAGACATCTTCGTTCACCTGACCGGAGTCGGTGAAGAAGTCATACAGCAGGAAGTCCCGCACCTCTGCGAACAGCGCGCGACGGTGCAAGAGCGGCGTGATCTCGCGCTCATGCCGCGCCACCAGCCACGAGTCGGGCTGCTCATCATGATACGCCCGGCGATACTCCATGCCGTAGCGCTCGGTGAATCCTTCGATCTGTCCGTGGCCGAACATCGGCAGTCCGGGCAGGGTCGACATCAATGTGCAGACACCGAAATATTTGTCACCTTTGCCGAACTGATCGACGGCCGTGCGCTCGTCAGGATTGTTCATGAAATTGACGTAGCGCTTCAGAATCTCCGGATCGAACTCGATGGTGTTCTTGATCACGCTGCGGTAGTTCTTGTTCTCCTCATCGCGCAGCATGTTCATGAACGCGCTGTTGTACACGCGATGCATCCCCAGCGTGCGCACGAAATAGCCTTCGAGCAACCAGAAAGCCTCGGCGAGCAAAAGCGTCCCCGGGACTTCGGCCGCAACGCGATCCACCACTTCGCGCCAGAACTCGTTGGGCATGGCGCGATCGAAATCCGCCTTCGTCAGTCCGTGTTCCGCACGCGACGGAATCGCCCCGCCTGTACCCGGTACGGGGAACCACAAGCGCTGGTAATGCTGCTTGGTCAGCGTCATCGCCGCGTCAAACCGGATCACCGGCGAGAGTCGCGCAACATGAAGAATGTTCTGGATCACCGCCTCGCGCACTTCCGGCTTCAGGTAATTCAGCTGCGCTGTGTCGTTCCATGGAAAGCTGGTGCCATCGTTTCCGTGATAGACGTAGCGGGTATCGCCCGTCCAGCGATCGACGCGCCGGAACACAACCGCCGCATCCGTCCGGTCGTAGTAGTGATCTTCAATCTTGATCTCAACGCGGCCGTCGCTCGAGACATCTGGTCCGTCAAAGCGATAGGACGGGAACGGGCTATACGGCAGTTGGATAAACCAGTCGGGATGCTCGATTACCCACCGTGAATCGATGCCCATGTGATTCGGCACCATGTCACTACCCATGCGAATCCCACGCAGCATCGCGCGATCCCGCAGGTTGAGAAACGCGCTCTCGCCGCCGAGATCGTTAGCTACCACGTAATCATCGAGCGAGTAAGCAGAGGCGGCGGCCTCGGGATTTCCCGTCAACTGCTTGATCCGCTGCGATGCACGGCTGCGCTCCCACAGTCCTATAAGCCAGAGCGAGTTGAATCCCCGGCGCGCCATCAGGTCCAATTCTTCGTCCGGCACCTGGCTCAAGCTGTGTATATGCCGGCTGTATTTCTTCGAGAGCTGATCGAGCCACACATAGACGCTCTTCGCCATCATCACCGTACGCGGCATCCACTCCGTGTCGGCGCTGAAGCGCTCGTATTCGGGTTCCTTCGTACTGAAATGCGGGATCGCGGCGGAGCTGGAATCGCCTTCCAAACCACCCATCGGACCACGCGCTCCATGCGGATGGAAGCGCATCCATACGGCGATCTCTTCTTCCTTGAAGATGTCGAGTGCGACAAGAATTCGCTGTAAGAAGTCGCCAAGCAACGCGGCCCACTTCTCGCGCATAAAGGCCAGCTGGCCTTCCAGCGAATCAGGCGCGGCCAACGCGGGCGCGCGCAGCATTTCAATCAGGTTCTGGTTCTCAGGTCCGAACCGCGGGCGAGTTTCGAAGTAATCTTTCAGGCCTGCTGTGATCGACTTGTATGCGGTGTCCTGCGCAAGCTTCGAGTCATCGAACAACTCGCGGTATTGACGAAACGCCGGGTTTGCGTTCGCCAGCCAGAGCATCATCAGCTCTTCCAGCGCAATGGCGCGGTGTGACAATCCACCGGTCGATTCCGCGAGCCATTCTTCCGGGGTCTGGTTACCGCGATAAATCTCTATAGGGGGGAATTGTTCGGTAAAAGCCAACAGCGTACTATCCAGGGCGTCGTGGCCAACTCGAGACTCATACCAGCTGAGCGCATCTTCCATCGCGCGCGGATCTCGCTGCTGCCGGTAGAGCGCCATAACCGCGTGCAGCGCCTCGTCGATTAGACCCATCGCATTCAGCGCGCCCGGTCGAACCGCGAGCTCCGGATGCTTTGCAACATCGCGTAGGCGATTCATCTTCTCGGCAAACCGGCGACTGGCAGCAGGATTGGCAAACAGAACGTTGCCGTTCCAGGAGAAGAATTCCTCTTCGAAGTGATACTGATCGCGAACTACGCGAGACACGTGAAATTCGAACTTAGGAAGGCGACTCTTCATTTTCGAGCGCACTCGATTCACGATTCTACGTCTTACCACTGCAATGCCTTCAGAACGATAACAGAAGAACTGGTTGAAGTATGCTCCAACTGGCAGCGCTGGATTTCGCACGCGGAAAAAGGTGAGAAGCCTTTCTGCAACGGCGAGTTGCTCATCTTAATGGAACTTCAACATCTCGCGGGCAGCATTGTGTCCGGGGGTGCCCATCACGCCGCCACCCGGATGCGTTCCCGAACCGCACATGAACAGGCCGCGTATGGGAGTCCGGTATCGTGCCCATCCGGACACCGGGCGCAGCATGAACATCTGGTCGACACTCATCTCCCCATGAAAGATGTTGCCGCCAGTCAGCCCAAATTCCCTCTCCAGGTCGAGCGGTGTGAGCGTCTGCACATGCTCAACTCCGCTGGAGAACCCGGGCGCGTACTCGTCGATGATCTCCAGCACTCGCCGCGTGAATGGCTCCCGCAGCTCATCCCAGGTCCCCTGGCGCAACCGGTACGGCGCGTACTGAAGGAAGATGCCGATGATGTGCTTGCCCGAAGGCGCCAGCGACGGATCGTACTGCGTCGGCGACGTCAGCTCCAGCAGGGGGGATTGCGATGGCCGGCCATATTTCGCATCGTCCCACGCCTTCTCGACATAATCGATGCTGGGACAAATGTGCATGGTCGCGCGATGTTGCGGACCCTGCGCACCGGGCAGAGCGCGGAAATTCGGAAGCGCCGAAACCGCCAGGTTCATTTTGATGGACGTGCCTTCGCAGCGGTACTTGTGAATTTGATCGAGGAATTCGGCTTCCAGGTGGCGCTGGTCAACCAGATTCAGGAACGTTCGCTTCGGATCAAGATTGCTCGCGATCAGCGGAGCATCGAACTCCTCGCCAGAGCGCAGAACCACCCCACGAGCCCGGCCATGCTCGATCTTGATCGTCTGCACCTCGGCATCGGTTCGGATCTCCGCACCGGCAGCCTTGGCCGACGCAGCGATTGCATTCGAGATCGCCCCCATGCCTCCACGTACAAATCCCCAAAGCCCGCGATGGCCTGCCACTCCGCCCATGCAGTGATGCAGCAGGATGTAAGCGGTTCCGGGTGAGCGCGGTCCACCGTTTGCACCGATTACGCCATCTGTGGCCAGTGTGACCTTGATTTCTTCGTTCTCGAACCATTCGTCCAGGAACTCGGCGGCGCTTTGAGTAAAGATCTTCACCATGCCAACAATTTCCTTGGCGCTCAATCCCCGCATCTTCCCCAGCAGTTTCAAGTACTCGGGTAGATCGAAGACTCCCTTCGGCGGGAATACCGGCGGGGTTACGTGCAGCAAGCTCTCTACAACGATCGACAGCCGCTCCAAATGCTCTTCGTACGCCGGATAGACTTCCGCATCGTGCCGCGAAAACTTCGCAATCTCGCCGAGGGTCTTGTTCCGGTCCTGCCACATGAACAGATATCGGTTGTCGGGAAATGGTGAAAAGAACGCCGGATCCTTCGCATCCACCTGGTACCCGTGCTTCTCCAACTCGAGATCGGATACTACTTTCGGCGAAAGCAGGCTGCTCAAGTAGGAAGCAACCGAGACGCGATATCCGGGCCACACTTCCTCGGTGACGCATGCGCCGCCCGGCTGGTAGCGCCGTTCCAGCACCAGCACACGTTTTCCGGCTTTAGCGAGATAAGCCGCTGTGACCAGCCCGTTGTGCCCACCGCCTACGACGATTGCATCGTATCTGGATACTTTGCGCGCGACCGCTGGCGCGCCGCTTACCTGTTGAGCAGTGCTCATTTCAAACCGTCCCCGTTGGTGCCGAATGATCGCATGCCCGATTTCAAATCTCTCGCCAGCAGCCGATGAAAGAGATGTTCGCCCGCTTCCCTTCTCACCGAAAGCCTTCCTGACTGGTAAGCGCGCGAGCTCAACCCGCGCTGCACGGTTTGGCAAATGTCCAGGTCTTCCATCTGGATGCGGTCGCTCACGGCCACGCTCTCTGCGTTTCGCGCGTGCCTCTCGGCCGAAATGTCGGTGAAGTAGAAATCAAAGATGACCTTGGTCTTAGCGATGCCCATTGGGATGACCAGATTCGTGTCCATGACGCCCTGGTAGAGATTGATCATGAAGTTCGGGTAGATCCAGTAATAGTAGGCGCGGTCACCTGTCCGTGTGGCCGCGACCTGCGCGTCTTCCTGCGAGTCGCTCATCGGGCTCGATTGCAAACAGAACCGTTCGCCATTCTCGATCGTGTACTCGGCGTAATCGAGGACGCTGTTCAGCCCTTTATGCAGGTATGGCACGTGATAGCCGCCGTCGAGATAGTTGTCGACGAACACCTTCCAGTTGCAGTTCAGCGTGTAGGTTCGCGATTCGAAGAAGTGCAGCGAACTGATCCCAAGCGACGCAACCTGTGAAACGATAGCTCCTAGATATTCGCGCAAACTCTGCCGCGGCCGTTCAACCGACACAAAGACAAACTGCTCCCAGCTATCAACTGCAATCGGAACCAATCCGTTCTCCGCTCGCTCGAAATTGCACACCCCGGCAAAGTCCGGAGTTCCCTTCAGGCTGCCGTCCAACCCATAACTCCACCCATGATAGGGACAGCGAAACAGCTGCACCGATCCGCAAGGCTCCGGCGCAACCGCTGCAGCATGATGCCGGCATACGTTAAAGAATGCCCTGAGCTTCCCGTCAGCCCCACGCACCACTACCACTGGTTCGCCTGCAACCTGTACCGCGATGTACTGGCCGGATTGCGCAACCTGATCGGTGCGTCCTACGCAGTGCCAATTCCCGCTGAATACTATCCGCCGCTCCAGCTCGGCCATGTGTGAATCGGTGTACCACGGGGCCGGAATAGTCGACGCCTCAGCCAGTGGAAGCTGATCTTTGTACAGGTTCAGCACATTCTCAAGAAACGAGTTCACTGGCATCTCCGAGTTGCTTGCTGGCTCGGCGGATGAGTGTAAATGATTTGGAAGGCGAATGTCTCGGAAGGCGCGGAACTGAAAGCCCCCGCTCGTTTGAACGGGGGCGGTCTCAAAGCGGACTAAGGTCTACAGTGATACTCTTGCGCCCCTTCTGGCAGCCGCCAGGACCGGCTGGATGTGGGCGTTCTTCAGATAAGTGTCCACACTTGCGGCGGCCTTGCGGCCCTCGGCAATGGCCCATACCACCAGCGATTGGCCGCGACGCATGTCGCCCGCAGCGAACACGCCCGGAACAGACGTCGCGTACTGATCGTCGGTAGCCACATTTCCTCGCGGATCGAGCACCACGCCGAATTGCTCGAGCATGCCATTCCTCACTGGACCGGTGAATCCCATGGCCAGCAGAACCAGATCGGCATTGAGGGTGAACTCCGTGCCCGGAATCGCCTCGAACTTTGGCGGCGGGCCCACGCGGATTCCGTGCAGCTGCTTTACATTGCCCTCGTCATCGCCAGTGAACTTCTGCGTGGCGATGCTCCAATCCCGCACCCCGCCCTCTTCGTGCGAGCTTTCTACGCGCAGTTGCATCGGCCACAACGGCCAAGGCGTTTGCGGAGCACGATCCTGCGGCGGCATCGGCATGATCTCGAACTGATGAATTGAGAGCGCCTTCTGCCGGTGGCTGGTGCCGAGGCAATCCGCGCCGGTATCACCGCCGCCGATGATCACGACGTGCTTGCCGGTCGCCAGAATCCCGAGTGCATCCGGAACCGTATCACCTTCGCAGCGCCGATTCTGCTGTGGCAGGAACTCCATGGCAAAGTGAATGCCCTTCAGTTCGCGTCCGGGTACAGGCAGGTCGCGCGGTTGCTCCGATCCACCGGCCAGCAGGATCGCGTCATATTCGTACTGCAGATCCTCTACGGGCAAGGTCTTCCCGACGTGAGCCTTGGTCACGAACCGAATGCCCTCGGCTGACAACTGCTTCAAACGCCGATCCAGAACACCTTTTTCGAGCTTGAAATTCGGGATGCCGTAACGAAGCAATCCGCCGATGCGATCGGCCTTCTCATACACCGTGACCCAATGGCCAGCGCGATTCAGTTGCTGCGCGGCCGCCAAACCTGCAGGCCCGGAACCAACCACCGCAACCTTCTTCCCCGTACGGAACTTCGGAGGCTCCGGCTTGATCCAGCCTTCGTCAAAACCGCGATCTACGATGCTCTTTTCGATGTTCTTGATCGTCACCGGAGGCGCATTGATGCCAAGCACGCAAGAAGCTTCGCACGGAGCCGGGCAGATTCGCCCCGTGAAATCGGGGAAATTGTTCGTTGCGTGCAGCCGTCGCACCGCATCTTTCCAGCGGCCCTGATAGACCAAGTCATTCCAGTCTGGAATGATGTTGTTCACCGGACATCCGTTGTGACAGAACGGCACGCCGCAATCCATGCAACGCGCGCCCTGCGCCTTCAACTTGTCTTCCGGGAAATCCTGGTAAATCTCGAACCAGTCATTCACCCGCTGCGCTACGGGGCGGCGCTGAGGCAGTTCGCGATCAAATTCCATGAAGCCGGTCGGCTTACCCATGCTGCACCTGCCCAACTGCCATCGCCATCGGAACGGCTTCGCCGGGAATGTAGGCGCGCTCGGCGCGGCTCACGCCCAGCACTCGCTTGTACTCATGCGGGAATATCTTGATAAAACGTGGAAGCATGTCGTCCCAATTTTCCAGGATCCATTTCGCCCGCGGGCTGTCAGTAAATTCGTAGTGTCTCTTCACGAGGTCACGAATAGTGCCCGCATCTTTCGTCTCGATGATCGGCTCCAGATCCACTGACGCCAGATTGCAACGCTTCTCCGTGAAATCGCCCTTCTCATCGAAGACGTAGGCAATACCGCCACTCATGCCTGCTGCGAAGTTGCGCCCGCATGAGCCGAGCACGACCACCAGGCCGTTCGTCATGTACTCGCAACCGTGGTCGCCAACGCCCTCGACCACCGCAGTAGCGCCGGAATTGCGCACCGCAAAGCGCTCGCCGGCAACGCCGTTGAAGAAAGCTTCGCCGCTCGTGGCCCCGTAGAGAACCACGTTGCCGATCAGAATGTTCTCTTCTGGCTTGAACGTCGAAGTCTTCGGCGGATAGACAATAATGCGCCCGCCCGAGAGTCCCTTGCCCACGTAATCGTTGGCATCGCCTTCGAGCGTGAGCGTGACACCTCTTGCCAGAAACGCTCCGAAGCTCTGACCTGCGGAGCCATCGAACTTGAATCGAATCGTGTCGTCCGGCAGGCCTTGCGATCCATAGCGACGCGCTATCTCGCCGCTCAGCATCGCTCCCACCGTACGATGAACGTTGCGGATCGGGAACGCAGCCTCGACTGGCGTTCGATATTCCAGCGCGCCTTTGGCAGTCTGAATCAACTGATAATCCAGTGCCTGTTCCAGTCCGTGATCCTGTTTGTGAACGCAATGCCGTGCCACGCGTGCCGGCAGTACCGGGCTGTATAGGATCGCCGAAAAATCGAGTCCACTGGCCTTCCAGTGATCCGCTGCAGCCTGCGCATCGAGCATCTCCACCCGTCCGACCATCTCGTCGAACTTGCGGAAGCCCATCTGCGACATGTATTCGCGCACCTGCTCGGCAATGAAGAAGAAGAAGTTGATCACGTGCTCGGGCTGGCCCTGGAAGCGCTTGCGCAATTCCGGATCCTGCGTCGCAATGCCCACCGGACAAGTATTCAGGTGGCACTTGCGCATCATGATGCAGCCCATCGCGATCAGCGGCGTCGTGGCAAAGCCGAATTCCTCGGCGCCCAGCAAAGCAGCGATCGTCACGTCGCGTCCAGTTTGCAACTTGCCGTCAGTCTGAACTCTGATTCGGCTGCGCAGATCGTTCAAGAGCAGCACCTGCTGTGTTTCGGCGAGACCGAGTTCCCACGGAATCCCCGCATGTTTGATCGAACTGAGCGGCGAAGCTCCTGTGCCTCCGCTGTCACCGCTGATCAGCACCACATCCGCGTGCGCTTTCGAAACGCCAGCAGCTACGGTTCCGACGCCAACTTCAGCTACCAGCTTCACCGCGATTCGCGCCTGCGGATTCACGTTCTTCAGGTCGTAGATCAACTGCGCCAGATCTTCAATCGAGTAGATGTCATGGTGCGGCGGTGGCGAGATCAATCCCACGCCTGGGATCGAGTGCCGCAACCGTGCGATCACATCGTCCACTTTGTGCCCGGGCAACTGGCCACCTTCCCCGGGCTTGGCGCCCTGCGCCATCTTGATCTGCAACTCGTCCGCATTGATCAAGTAATTCGTCGTCACGCCAAACCGCGCCGACGCGACCTGCTTCACCGCACTACGCCGCAGATCCCCATTTGGATCGGGTTTGAAGCGCGCTTCATCTTCGCCGCCCTCGCCAGTATTCGACTTCCCGCCAATGCGGTTCATCGCGATCGCCAGCGTCTCGTGCGCTTCTTTACTGATCGACCCGAACGACATCGCGCCCGTCGTGAAGCGCTTCACGATGTCCTTGGCCGGCTCGACTTCATCGATAGGAACCGGTTTATCGGATTTCTTCATCTTCATCAGCCCGCGCAACGTGCACAGGTTGCGGTTCTGGTTATCGATCAGGTCCGTGTATTCCTTGAAGGTCTTCGGATTCGACTGCCGCACCGCATGTTGCAGTTTGCTGATCGTGTCCGGATTCAGCAGGTGATACTCGCCGTCCCTGCGGTAGTGATACGTTCCGCCAACCGCGAGATCAGTCTCGTAATCGGTCTTGCTCTGATACGCATGCTCGTGACGGAGTTGCGCCTCGCGCGCCAGGACTCCCAGGCTCACGCCCTCAATGCGCGAAGTGGTTCCAGCAAAGTACGCATCCACCAGATCCTTGTTGAGGCCGATCGCTTCGAACACCTGCGCGCCGCGATAGCTCTGCAGCGTTGAGATGCCCATCTTCGAGAAGGTCTTCAGCAATCCCTTATTGATCGCCTTGACGAAATTCTTCACCGCCTTCTCGGGATTCACTCCGCTTGGCAGATAGCCGCGCCATGCGCGTTCTTCCAACGTCTCGATCGCCAGGTACGGATTGACGGCACTCGCGCCATAGCCGATCAGCAGCGCAAAGTGCATCACTTCTCGCGGCTCGCCCGATTCGATAATCAGCGCCACCTGGGTACGCGTCTCTTCGCGGACCAGCAGATTGTGCACCGCCGCCAACGCCAACAGGCTCGGGATGGGCGCGTACTGCTTATCCACCCCGCGGTCCGACAGAATCAGCAACGTGTAGCCGGACTTCACGGCCAACGACGCTCTCTGGCACAACTCTTCCAGAGCGCGCTTCAGCCCTTCTTCGCCTTCCTGTGCACGGAACAGTGCAGGCAGCGTCGTCGCCAGCAAGTCGCCCGTCGATACGCGGCGCAGCTTCTCCAGGTCGCGATTCGACAGAATCGGTTGCGGCAGCTTGAGCGTGTGGCAATTCTCAGGCGTCTCTTCCAGGATGTTGCGCTCAGTTCCGATATAGCTGATGAGCGACATCACCATCTCTTCTCGGATTGGATCGATCGGCGGGTTCGTCACCTGCGCAAACAGCTGCTTGAAGTAGTTGAACAGCAGCTGCGGTCGGTCCGACAAGCATGCCAGAGGCGTATCGGTGCCCATCGAACCAATTGGCTCTTCCCCATTCTTCGCCATCGGCTCGAGGATCATCTTCAAATCCTCTTCGGTGTATCCGAACGCACGCTGCCGGCTCAGAATGGTGTGCTGGTCCGATCCGTGCACGCGATTTGGTTCCGGCAACTGGTCCATCGTGATCTGATTTTCGGCGAGCCACTCCGCATAAGGCTGCCGCGAAGAAAGCCGCTGCTTTATTTCCTTATCGGAAATGATTCGCCCTTCGACTGTATCGACCAGGAACATCTTGCCCGGCTGAAGACGCCCTTTCCGTTTTACCTGGTCGGCGGGAACATCGAGCACTCCCGCCTCGGACGCCGCCACCACAATGTCATCGTGCGTGACGATGTAACGCCCGGGCCGCAATCCATTACGATCGAGTGTGGCGCCGATCACGCGGCCATCGGTGAACGCGATTGCCGCCGGACCGTCCCACGGCTCCATCAGCGAAGCGTGATACTCGTAGAATGCCCGCTTCTCGGGTTTGATATGCGGATTGCCTGCCCATGCCTCAGGGATCAGCATGGCCATCACGTGCGGCAAGCTGCGGCCAGACTGCACCAGCAACTCCACGGCATTATCGAAGCTGGCAGAGTCGCTGCCGCCCGGCGTCACGATCGGAAACAGCTTGTTGATGTCTTCGCCAAAAAGTGGTGACGACAGGATCGACTGGCGCGCATTCATCCAGTTCACGTTTCCGCGAACCG
>CAZBCQ010000014.1:0-25540 GCA_964490255.1 uncultured Terriglobales bacterium
AACAGGAGAAGTATCGAGAGGAACACTTTCATACGATCGCTCCGGAGCGAGTCATGAACACGTAATGGTACTCCCGTGTGCAAGAGCCGGTCTGTGCTGGGGTGAATGGCGGAATGCGCGGATCCAACGGGCAACATAGAGCTGTGAAGCGCCGGCGAGTCAAAGATGGTCACATTGACATGTGAGATTCATCACAGCATACGAGGAGCGTGTGCATGGACACTAGTCACGTGATACGGATCACAACCTGGTCACCCGAGGGCGTCAACCTTGCTGTCCAGCGGGGAATCTGCGGTTCAAGAAATTTGAGCGACCCTGCATAAGGGCGGCCCGCTGTGAAGCAGTGGCGAATGCAGTTTTCGGGCTTGTGTCACAGGGGGTTGTGCAGTGTTGTCACCATACGGACTCGATATCATAGAAAGCTGTTTTACCTGCAAGCTGCGCGCCGACCGGCTGTTCTGCGATCTTCCTACCAGTGCTTTGCAGTCATTTGAATCTATAAAATATGCCACCGCGTATCCCAAGGGCGCGGTTCTCTTCGTGGAAGGACAGTCGCCCCGAGGCATTTACGTTCTCTGCAAGGGACGAGTGAAACTCTCGATCTGCTCCACGGACGGAAAGACGCTGATTCTGAAAGTCGCCGAACCCGGAGAGGTCTTGGGATTGAGTGCCAGCGTTTCCGGCAAAGCCTATGAGCTCACGGCAGAGACATTGGATCCGTGCCAGGTGAACTTTGTGAAGCGCGAAGACTTTTTGCGTTTCCTGAAGGAGCACGGCGAGGCATGCCTGAGAGTCGCGGAACAGTTGAGCGAGAAATACAACTCCGCTTGCCATGAAATTCGGTCACTCGGACTGTCCCATTCGGCCGCCGAGAAACTGGCGAAGCTGTTGCTCGATTGGAGCACCAAGAATGGCGAAGCCGCGAAGGTAGAACCGCGACTCAAACTGGCACTGACGCATGAAGAAATCGCGCAGATGATCGGAACCTCGCGCGAGACGGTGACGCGTTTGTTCGCGGATCTGAAGAAGCGGCAGATCGTGCAGGCGAAGGGATCTACGCTGCTGATCCGCAATAAAGCGGCGCTGAAACAGATCGCTAGCGCAAGCTGAACATCGCGTTCGTGTTGCTCTCCACATGCGCTGCGCCAGACGGTCACCAGAAATGGTGACTGCAGTCACTGTTTAATTAACCCCGCGCGGGCTAACTAGCATGTGCATGGAGAGCAATGCACACCATAGCTGCTTTCGTTGTGAAATGCGGCCGGACAGGACATTTTGCGATTTGCCTCCGGACGCGCTCCAGGCGTTCGACCAGATCAAGGAAGTGAGTCAGCTTCCGCGGGGCAGCACAATTTTCGCGGAAGGCCGTCCATCACGCGGCATTTTTCTCCTATGCCAGGGACGAGCGAAGCTCTCCGTGTGCTCGGAAGCAGGCAAGAGGTTGATGCTCCGCGTCGCAGGCCCGGGAGAAGTGCTGGGCTTGAGCGCGACCATGTCCGGTAAACCCTACGAGGTTACTGCTGAGCTGCTGGACAATGCACAGGTGGCATTCGTACGACGCAAAGAGCTTCTGAAATTCCTCAAAGAGAACCAGGACGCCTGCATGCAGATTGTGCATCTGCTGAGCCAGGACTTGCATACCGCGTTCGACCGCGTACGCACTGTGGGACTGATGCGAAGCCGCCGGTCCCGGCTGGTTCCATACCGCGCTCGGGCATAGGTGCGAGACCTTCACCTGCAAGTGCCGTTACAAAACTGCTAAGTGCCGTTACAAACTGAAACGTCCGCTTCTAAATTGCGGAGCAACTCTGCATTTCTGTTCTCTCGTCCGCAAAGTGGGGGTATTGTAGGTTCCACTTCGGCCCCTGTCCCGATGTGGAATAGGTCCACACCGGCCTTGTGATCTTCCGCACAAGCAGTCCGTACGAACCTGGGGAAAACTTAAGCCGCCAATTCACTTGGCCTGATTGCATTGTCCATCAGGAGCTGAGCATGCAAGCGTTGCGACTGAAGTACATGCCTCCACTGCGATTCCTATCTGCTCTTTTGCTGCTGTTGCTGATGGGGGTGATTAGCGTTGTTTGCGAGCAACAGGCTCAGACTCCCGCAACGCAAGCTCCCACCAACGCAGGCGCCCAATATGTTGGAGCGGATGTGTGTAAGGGCTGCCACGAAGAAATCTTCAACAAGCTGCAACTCACACCTCACAGCAACCTGCTGAAACAAGGAAAGAAAGTGGGAGCCGTGGAATGGCATGGATGCGAGTCCTGTCATGGTCCTGGTTCAGCTCATGTGGAAGCAGGTGGCGATCCCACGAAGATCATCAGCTTCAAGAACCTCAGCGTGCAGGATGCGTCCGCCCGGTGCCTGACCTGTCACTCGTTAGGAACTGAGCACGCAAACTTCACGCGCTCGTCGCATGCGACGAACGGTATCGGCTGTCTCAACTGTCATTCTCCGCATCATGCGCAAACCGAGCGCTCGCTGCTGATCCAGCAAACACCGCTGCTCTGTTACCAGTGCCACACCGAGCAGCGCGCCGAATTCAGCCGGCCCTATCGGCATCGGGTTAACGAGAGGCTGATCATGTGCAATGACTGTCACAACCCTCACGGCACGTTCCTGCCAGGACAGTTGCGAACCAGTTGGTCTCAAGATCAGGTGTGCTTCCAGTGCCACAACGATACGAAGGGTCCCTTCGTATTTGAGCACTTTCCTGTAAAGACCGAGGGCTGCACGATTTGTCATATGCCTCACGGATCTACAAATCCGAGGATGCTGAGAGTAAGCCAAGTAAATCTTTTATGCCTGCAATGCCACACGCTTTCGATGAGCAACGTGCCCTCAGCGCCGCCGATCGGGCCCGCGCACAATCAGACGCAAAAGTATCAGGCATGTACCAGTTGCCACGTGTACGTGCATGGCTCAAACACCAGTGAGGTTTTCTTTACCCATTAGGAAGGATCAACGGATATCTAGCCATCTGACGCGCAAAAAGGTGCACCGGTGCTTGGGAGAGAGTTATGAAAGGTACTTTCGGTTGGTTCGTGCTGATGCTATTGGCGTACTCCACGATCGGCTTCGGGCAGACGGGGAACATGCCTGCGACGGTCAGTCTTCAATCTGGTACGGGGCTGGCTGCAACCGCGACACAGCCAGCGCCCGCGACTACGCCAGCCGGACGTGAATTTGGGAATTATCAGGTTGAGCAGAGCGTCGTGTTCGGTTACCGCTTCACCGAAATCACCGGGAATCAGGCTATTTACGATACGTTCATCAATCAACATCAAGGGCCCCGGCTGCTGGAACAGAATCTGTCCACTCACTCGACGAATGGGACTGGCAAGCTATTTGACGATCTCAGTGTGAACAGCTTCGGATGGGGCGGCGATCCTGAAAATGTGGCGCGAGCTCGTGTCTCGAAGAATCTCTGGTACGACTTCAACTTCCTGTTTCGGCGCGATCAGAACTTTTTCGGATACAACCTCTTTGCGAATCCTCTAAATCCGGCAACATCGAATCCCAACTTGCCCGTGAATTTTTCGCCGCACGAGTACCAGACGCGGCGCCGCATGTATAACTTCGACCTGACGCTACTGCCGCAGTCAAAGTTCTCCATTCGTTTGGGATATTTTCGCAACAGGTCAACGGGTCCGGGTAACTTTTCCACGGTTCATGAGGGAACCGAGGCACTGCTGAACCAGGCATGGAATCTCACCTCCAATGACTATCACATCGGTTTTGATGTAAAGGTTCTGCCCAAGACAATCATCAGCTACGACCAGTATCTCGAGTACGACAAGAACGATACCGACGTTAGCCAGGCTGCCTATAACGTCTTTCTGCTTCCTAACGGCGTGCCGGTGAGCCTTGGCGTGCCTTTTAATACCGGCGCTGCCCAGCCGTGTGCCCGGCCACTACTGGCCAGCGGAGCTGCGAATCCCGCCTGCAATGGCTTCTTTAGCTATATAAACAACCAGCGACTGCGAACGACGACGCCCACGGAGCAGCTTACGTTGCAGTCGAACTACTTCCACAGGGTCGCGTTCGTCGCTAATGGCAGCTACAGCTCTACGGATTTGAGCTCACCGAACCTGGAGTTTTTCAACGGACTCATCAGTCGTAATGGGCAGAGGCAATTCACTACCGACAGCTCTTCTTCGGTGCGTCGAGTGGCTGCCACAGCTGACGCAGGCGCGACGGTGGAGATTACCCGCAGCATTCACCTGATCGACAGTTTCCGGCTGAACAACTGGCGCATACCTGGGTCGCTTAACTCAACGACTGCGGCGATTGCCGGCACTCCCATAGGAGTGCCCCCGTCGGTGACCTTGCTGAGCCCTCTGGGGTTGACTACGACGACGAGCGGCTTGGAAGCGACGTTTCTGAGCCAGAATTCTTACTACAACAGATTTGAAGTTGAATACTCACCGGGCAAGCTCTTTGGAGTGCGGGTGGGATATCTGTTTCGACATCGCCACATCTTCCACGCGCAACCCGAAACGCTCACGACGGGGGAAGGGACGTTTGAGCCTTTCGAGGGGGATACGTTCGACGTCAATGAACATGGCCCTACATTCGGAGTTTGGATGAGGCCCACGAATGCGCTGCGGTTTAATGTTGAGATCCAGGCGACGACAGCCGACAACTACATTACAAGGATCAGTCCGAGACAACAGCAGAACTATCGAGCGCGAGCTACGTATAAAGCAAGGAAGTGGGCCACGCTCTCCGGAAGCATGAATATATGGGAGGCTCGTAACGATCAGGTCGATGTGGAGGCGAAGCAACACTACCGGAACATAGGGGCGTCGGCATTGCTGTTCCCAAACGAGCGGTTCAGTCTGGAGCTGAACTACAACTATACCGACGCACTGCAGAATGCGCTTATCTGCTACAACGGAACCTTCGTCGCGAGCGGCACGATCGTGAATGGCTGCCCGACATTCGACCCGGTAGCTAACAACAACCCGAATCAGATCTATTCCACCTACATCAACAATACAAACTACGGGTCTTTTTTACTCGTCTTCAGCCCGGCGAAACGATTTTCGGCCAGGGCCGGTTACGGAGTGATCAGTACGGATGGGAGTACGACCATCCTGAATCCTCTGCAGCCCTTTGGACCACTCCAATCTCGATACCAGCAACCGCTGGCGTCGCTCAGCTACGAGGTCTGGAAGGGCATCAGCGCAATCGTGGATTGGAACTACGACCAGTACAAAGAGGACTCATTCGTCGGCCCGACGTTGTCACGGTATTTCCACGACAATCGAACCGTGTTGGCGGTGAGATACGCGTTCTAGCTCTTTGCGTATTAATGCCTTGTGAATAACAGTTGCCGCGCGCGATCGAAAAGGCCCAAACCGTGTGACCGAGGTCACCGCCGGCAGTTACGACCCACCTCCACGTGATGCCTGTCACGTGGTGAGTTGCCCCTACTCACAGCCCCGTGAGGCATGAATCTGCGATCAATAGACAGGTCCAGAATGGGCCAGAGTACGGGACTGAAACCGATGATCCCGCTGCCTGAAGTGGCTTACTCGTGAGATGGGACTCGTACATCATGCGCAATCTTAGGCTGGTTTTTGTGCTGTTGCTGTTAGCGGGATCGACTTTGGCGGCGAATAAAAAAGAACCAACTCCGGAGGAAAAGGCCGCGGAATGTCTTGCATGCCACAGCGACGCCAATCTGATTAAGGAAGAGAATGGCAAGCAAGTCAGCCTGCACGTGGACGAGCAGCACTTCAAGACTTCCATTCACGGAAGCATGTTCACGTGCACGGATTGCCATAAGGATGTAAAGGGGTTTCCGCATGATCCCGTGCCCGCGAAAGTGGATTGCGCCACCTGCCACGAACAGGAAGTGAAGGCATACAACTCGAGCCTGCATGCAATTGCACGCCAGAACGGCAACTTGAGGGCAGCGAATTGCCTCGACTGCCATGGCAACATCCACGAAGTGCTGCCATCGTCCGATCCGAATTCGCGAGTCAGCCATCTCAACATTCCGAAAACGTGCGGCTCGTGTCATGGTCAGAAGTTCGTAATGCAATCGAGCGGGTTGAGTGCAGCGCCGTTCATTTCTTATCAGGAGAGTGTGCACGGTAAAGCCGTTGCTGCAGGTTCGGAGAAGGCCGCGGTCTGCACCGACTGCCATGCGACGCATGACATTCTTTCGCCCGGCGATTCGAAATCGACCATCTTCAAGTTTAATGTGCCGACGACCTGCGCCAAGTGCCACGACAATGTGAAGCAGGAGTTCATGGGCAGCATACACGGCCAGGCAATCGCAAAAGGAAACTGGCAGGCTCCTGTTTGCACCGATTGCCACGGGATTCACGGAATCAAATCGCATCTCGATCCGAATTCATCCGTATCGTCCCAGGCTCTTGCCGCAACGACCTGTGCGCGCTGTCACGAGGGAGTGAGACTCACACAGGACTTTGGAATCGAAGCACATCGCGCGAGTACGTATCTCTCCAGCTATCACGGCCTGGCATCGCAGATGGGATCGAAGGTCGTGGCGAATTGCGCGAGTTGCCACGGCACGCACAACATCCTGCCATCGTCGGATCCGAAGTCGACGATCAATCAGGCGAATCTGATCAACACATGTGGCAAATGCCACCCAGGAGCTTCCGAGAAGTTCGTACTTGGCAAGATTCACGTGGATGCGCCCTTGTCGGGAGACAAGGGCAGTGTTGCCATCCGGTGGGTTCGGCGCTTTTATCTGGTCATGATCTTCGGCGTGATTGGAGGAATGCTGCTGCACAATTTCCTGATCTGGCGGAAGAAGGCGCTGGAGCATTTGAGGTCTGCGCACCGCATTGTGGTCCGCATGGACCGAATCCAGCGAGTGCAGCACCTGGTGCTGCTCGCATCGTTCATCACGCTCGTGATCACCGGTTTTGCGCTGAAATATCCAGAGTCGTGGCTGGGGTTGTTGTTCGTGAACGAAACCGTGCGTAGCGTAATCCACCGGTCTGCCGGCACTCTGCTGATTTTAGTGTCGCTCTATCACGTGCTCTATGTCGCGACCATGCGCTCCGGACGACAGTTCTTGTTCGACATGCTGCCGGAGCCAAAAGACGCGTGGGATGTTCTCGCTAATTTGCGCTACTACCTTGGATTGGGCGGAGCGAAACCGCAATTCAAGCGCTTCAACTATGCCGAGAAAGCCGAGTATTGGGCGATGGTATGGGGAACGATTGTGATGGCAGTGACGGGCATGATGCTGTGGTTCAAAGTCGTGGCTGGACATCTGTTCCCGCGCTGGTGGCTCGATGTAGCGACAACGGTTCACTTCTATGAAGCGATCCTGGCGACTTTGGCGATCGTCGTCTGGCACTTCTACCAGATAGTCTTCGATCCCGAGGTTTATCCCATGAACTGGGCGTGGTGGGACGGGAAGATGTCGATTGAGCACTATGCGACGGAGCACGGACTCGATACGAAGACGATCGATGGTTCGATTGAAGGATCTGCTGATAATGAGGACTAGGTTGTTTTGACAGACACGAAACGGGGACAACGAGGGATGCTGCTTTGCGCTTCCATGTTGTCACTCGTTTACAGAAAGTTAGCATAGCAATTCTCAATTTAAGGACATCTGCCACGGAGAGCGCTTCATCGGATCAAGTGTTGGTAAATCTAGAAGCTTTCGAGTTTGCAAGATGTCCCGGTCAGTGTTGTTGCTTCCGCTTGTGTTACTGCTCAGTAGCTTGTTAACAGCTCAAGCTCAACCGCCTACAACTCAAAATGATGTGAACGCCCGCAGCATGCACGGAACGGTCATCAATTCCGATGCGAGCCCGGTTTCGGATGCGATGGTCGAGATACGAAACGTGCAGTCAGGTGCTGTTGTGGCGCGGGTCTTTACAAGCGGCACGGGTGAGTTTCAGGCTCCCGGGGTTCTGCCCGGACAGTATGTTATCTCCGTCGTCGATGGAACGAGAACCGCACAGCAACAGGTTGCGTTCAGTGGGTTCGAGCCGGATATACGAGTTTCCTTCACGGGACAAGTCAGCAACCCGAAAGGTGAGGGAAACACCGTATCAGTCGCAACCCTGAGCGTTCCGGAAAAAGCTAAACGTGCGTTCGAGTCCGCGCAAAAGGCGCTTTTGAAGAACAGACTGGAAGAAGCTGCCGCAGAATTGCAACGGGCTCTGACCATCGCTCCGCACTATCCTCAAGCGCTTTCGCTGCGTGCGGTTCTTCACCTGGCCAAAGGTGATTCGAAAGCAGCTCAGGACGATGCGCATCGTGCGGTAGAGATCGATCCGAGTAATTCGCTCGCATACACAATTCTTGGCGCCTCGTACAATGCGACGGGGCAATTCCTGCAGGCGGTGGAGTGGCTGCAACAGGCGGTGAAAATCGATCCGAATTTCTGGCAAAGTCACTACGAAATGGCAAAGAGCTTCTACGCTCAAGGGAAGTCGGCTTCCGCACTGCAGGAAATTGAGGCGGCAAAGCGAAATGCCCCCAAGGAGTTCGCGCAAATACACCTGATGAGCGGAGCAATACTCATCAAACTGCATCGCACTGCTGAAGCCGCAACAGAGCTGCAGCAGTTCTTGAGGCAGGATCCCAAGAATCCTGAGGCTGCGAATGTTGAACGCACTCTTGCCTCGATTTCGCAGCCCGGCGCAAATTCCCAGGAAGTTGTGCGCTAGCGAGCTAGTTGGCGGCTGCAACCGCCATCGGTACACGATGCAAAGGCTCGCCGAGCCCCGCCATCATCTTTTCGAACGCGCTGAACGTGAGTGACTGCGGACCATCCGAAAGCGCGCGTTCCGGACAAGGATGCACTTCGATCATTAGACCATCGGCGCCAAGCGCGACGGCAGCGCGTGACATCGGCGGAATCAAACTGGGCCGCCCGGTTCCATGGGATGGGTCGGCAATGACCGGCAAGTGGGAAAGCTCTTTCGCCAAAGCGATCGCCGCAAGATCGAGCGTGTTGCGCGTCTCTGTTTCAAACGTGCGAATGCCACGCTCGCAAAGAACCACCTGCGAGTTTCCGCCGGCCAGCAGGTATTCCGCGGCTAGCAGCCACTCCTTCACAGTGGCCGAAGGACCCCGTTTCAACATGATCGGCTTGCGAATGGTCGCTAGAGCGCGAAGCAGCGCGAAATTCTGCATGTTGCGCGCGCCGATCTGCAGCATGTCCGCGTGCTCGCAAATGATATCGACATCTTCAGTGCTCATCACTTCTGTCACCACCGGCAGTCCGGTTTCTTTACGTGCGCGGTCGAGCAAGCGAAGCGCTTCCGTTCCCAGTCCCTGGAAGTCGTAAGGCGAGGTTCGCGGCTTATACGCGCCACCGCGCAGCATGCGTGCTCCGGCAGCCTTTACGGCGCGAGCGGTAGAAAGGATCTGCTCTTCCGATTCGACCGAGCATGGGCCGGCAATGACGACGACCTCGGGTCCGCCAATGTGAACTCCACCGACATTGACCACGGTTCTGGAAGGATGAACCTGGCGACTGACCAGTTTGAACGGCTGCGCGATAGGCACGACATCTTCGACGCCGGGCGCGGCTTGCAAAGCTTCTATCTCGTTGCGCCGGCCGCTTCCGACTGCGGCGACGATCGCTCGCTGCGTACCGCGGGTGATGTGAGCCTGGTAACCGGCTTCTCGGATGCGGTCAGCAACGTGTTGGATTTGTTCTTCCGTGGCGCCCTCAGACATGTTGACGATCATTGTTTTCTCTCCTGGTGATTCGTTTCTGCGCTAAAACAAAAACCGCGACCTTGTGGGCCGCGGCTTTGGATTGCGTTTTGAGCTTGGTATTAGAGCTTAGATCTGTACCGAGCACGCGCTTCACCAGAGCCGCTGTCCGTAAACCACCAGAAGCGGTAGGCAAAGAAGCTAAATCGGTTAGCGTGCGACGGAACCATGACTGGCGGCAACTTTAGCGGTTCGCGGCATGGTTTGTCAACCGCAGGTTTGGGGGAAAGGACGTCACATGACATTGGTGATCTACGTCACGGACCCATCGGTCAGGGGATTTTAGGGTAGAGAAGACAGAGCCGGTCGAGGAACGGAGTGGACGCGGAGCGGCTGTCATATCAATACGGAGAAGCATCATGGCATACGTAATCACCAGCGCCTGTATCAAAGACTCGCTTTGCGTGGACGCCTGTCCGACGGATTGCATTCACCCGAAGCAGGACGAACCTGGATTCGCGGAAGCGACACAAATGTACGTCGATCCGGAGAACTGCATTGACTGCGGCGCGTGCGTGGCAGTCTGCACATCGAATTCGATTTTGCCGGTAGATGAGCTTCCAGAAGAACTGAAGGAATTTGTGGCGAGGAACGCCGCTTACTACTCCAATTAGTTGCCGGTATCGGGCCGACGCAGACACAGCCAACAGCTTGATGGGGCGCACCGCCTGGTGCGCCTCCCGGTTCGCTTTGCTTAAAGTCCACTATTAGAACTTCATTAAATTCTCGCTAAAAGTTTCTTACTTACTTCGGCACCCGTTTTGCATTTTCCCCGCTGACGCAGTTTTTGCAGCATTGCTTTGTTGCTGGAAGCGCCGTTTTCCCGGCGCACACGGTTCAGTTCGAAGGCGGGAATGCAAATGGGCGAATGGGATGACATCATCAAAGAGTTTCTGGTGGAAAGCAACGAGAACCTGGACCAACTCGATCAGGACTTCATTGAACTGGAGAAGAACCCGTCCTCAAAAGAACTGTTGGGCCGCATCTTCCGCGCTATTCACACCGTGAAGGGGACAAGCGGAGTACTGGGTTTTCCGAAGCTCGAGTCAGTGGCGCACGTCGGTGAGAATCTGTTGAGCTTGCTGCGGGATGGGGAGATGAGACTCGATCCGGAGTTGATATCCGGGCTGCTGGCGATGGTCGACGCCATCCGGGAGGTTCTCAGGAACATTGAAGCTGCGGCTGGTGAAGGTGACAAGGACTATTCTGCTCTGGTTGAGCGCCTCTCGAAGTTGAAGAACAAGAGAGTGGAGGCAGCTGCGCAGCAGCAGAATGCGCCGAAAATCGGAGAGATCCTGGTAGAGTCCGGCGCAGTCGAAAAAGAGCAGGTGGCGCAGGCGGCGGCTCTTCAGGCAGATGGGGATCCGCGACGGATCGGAGAGATTCTGATCGACTCCGGTGCAGTGAAACCGCGAGAAGTGTTGGATGCGCTGCAGGTGCAGAGCGAAGCGTCTCCGGCCCTATCGGCAAGCAATCTTCGGGTTGATGTGAATCTGCTCGATAAGCTGATGAACCTCGTTGGGGAACTAGTGCTGGCGCGCAACCAGATTCTGCAATTCACCACTTCTCAGCCGGACGCTACTTTTCTGAGCACCGCACAGCGATTGAACCTGATTACAACCGAGCTGCAAGAAGGCGTGATGAAGACACGCATGCAGCCAATCGGCAACTTGTGGAACCGATTGCCGCGCGTGGTCCGAGACTTGGCAATCGGATTGGGCAAGAAGGTTCGAGTCGAGATGGATGGCAGCGAAACCGAGCTGGATAAAACCATTCTGGAGGCAATCAAAGACCCGCTGACTCATATTGTTCGCAACTCCGTTGACCACGGCATCGAGCAACCGGCAGATCGTGTGCAGGCAGGTAAGCCAGAAGAAGGCACGCTGCGGCTCCACGCTTATCACGAAGGAGGGCAGGTCAATATCGAGATCAGCGATGACGGGGCTGGAATCAATCTCTCGCGATTAAAACAAAAGGCACTGGAGAAAGGGCTGATTACTGGAGAAACTGCGGCGCGCATGCCGGAACGCGAGCTGCTGAACCTGATATTCCTGCCGGGATTCTCAACCGCGCAGAACGTGACCAACGTCTCCGGACGAGGCGTTGGCATGGACGTGGTGAAGACCAACATCGAGAAGATTGGCGGTGTGGTCGACCTGCACAGCGAGGCGGGCCAGGGCACGACGATCAAGATAAAAATTCCCTTAACTTTGGCAATCATTCCGGCGTTGATCGCGAGCAGCGGCGGCGAACGGTTTGCAATTCCACAAGTAAGCCTGCTGGAGTTGGTGCGGCTGGCGGGTGACGAAAGCAGCCGGGCGATCGAAAAGTTCCATGGAGCGCCCGTTTACCGGCTGAGAGGAAACCTTCTGCCGCTAGTGTATTTGAATCGTGAGCTGAAACTTGCCGAGAGCGATACACGGAGCGGAATCAATATTGTGGTTTTGCAGGCGGACGGGCGACAGTTTGGGCTGGTGGTGGACGAAATCAATGACACGGAAGAGATCGTGGTGAAACCGCTGGGCAAACAGTTGAAGGGCATCTCCTGTTTTGCCGGCGCAACCATCATGGGAGATGGCAGGGTTGCGCTGATCCTGGACGTGATGGGGATCGCCCAGATCGCGAACGTTGTGACCGAGGTGCACGAGGGCGCTACGGTCGAGTTGGGATTGCGGCAAGACGATACCGTGCTTGGGCGTGATGCATGGCTGGTGTTCACGATTGCGGGCAGCCGGCGCATGGCGATTCCGCTATCCATGGTTTCGCGACTTGAGGAATTTCCGGTGACTTCGCTGGAACACTCGGGTAGTGAGCTGGTCGTGCAGTATCGCGGGATGATCATGCCGCTGATCGATGTTGCGAGAAAACTGAATCTCAATGAGGCGGAAAAGCAAGCGGAGAAGTTGCAGGTAATCGTGTATTCCGAAGGGGGCCGCAGCGTCGGGTTGATTGTCGATCAGATCGTGGACATCGTCGATCAGGCAGTCAAGATAGAGCAGCAGGAATCCGCGACGGAACTCGTGGGCTCTGCCGTTATACAGGACAAGGTAACCGACCTGTTGAACCTGGGAGTGCTGGTGAAGAGCACCGCGATGCAGGAGATGAAGTAATGGCTACGAATCGTCAATTCTGCTCGTTTTTTCTCGATGGATTGTTTTTCGGTGTGGAAGTGGAAAAGGTGCAGGAAGTGATCCGGCATCAGGAACAGACGCCCGTCCCGCTTGCACCGCGGGTGATCGGAGGGTTGATCAATTTGCGCGGACAGATTGTGACCGCTGTGGATTTGCGGCATCGTCTGGAACTGAGCGAGCGTGGAAAAGATGAGAAATCGATGAATGTGGTGGTACGTACTGAGGACGGAGTGGTCAGCCTGCTGGTGGATGAAATTGGTGACGTGGTGGAAGTGGAGGCGCAGGGATTCGAGCCTCCTCCGGATACGCTCCGCGCTGAGATCCGCGAGATGATTCGCGGCGCATTCAAGCTGAAGGACCGGCTGTTGCTGCTGCTTGATACCGAATGTGTCATGAAGACCGCGTAACTATTCGGAGCCGGAATGCAGGCTCAGGCTCATTCGTGCGCCGACCGCGTATGCCGGTCTTGAGCCACGTCCCTCGGCAATGTATTGAAAATCAGGAGTAAAGCTGAGTACGTTGGAGATGTGAATCCGATAAAAGCCCTCCCATGCCGTTTCAATTTCCGAGGAGGCGGACGCGCCATCGTAGTCGGTGGATCTTCCCCTGGAACATGAAACACCGGCAGCATCTGCGGTTCGGAGACGAAGAGGCGCGTTCCAAAGTATTCCGAGGGCTGCCTGCCGCGGCATCGGGCTGAACTCGTCTGCTGACCGGCCGAGTTGCAGATAGGCTGAGAGCGCTTGCTCGGCGGCGCTTGCAGTTTGCGCCTGTCGCCAGAACTTCTGTTCGACGACCACGTAAGCACCGGTGGATCCAGACCGCCTCAAGCCAATCAGAGTTGGCATTCTCCCGGTAATTCTCCAGTAGCCTCCTGAAATCCGCCCATTCCAGCCGGCAGGGCTCCAGTTAGCTCCGACTTCTTCCATCAGCAGTACTCCGGTGCCTTCGATGGGCAAGAAGCCAGCCACGTTCAGGTGGAAGTTCCGGGAACGCAATAGCAATTCAGATCCAGGACGGGATTCGTTGTAGTTCGGCAACGTGACGAAGGTTGGCGTGTAACCAGCAGCTGCATTGAGGAAACTGACACCGCTTTCGACGAAGGCGAAATCACGATTCGCGTCTATTTTTCCAATGCGTAAATGAATACCTGGATCGAGCACCTGTTCGGCCCAGAGTTCGGCGACACGTGTGCCCGGATCGGTTTGGAGGCTCGAGACCGACTGGATTGGGGACGAGAATCCGCTCGCAACAGTCTGGTTCACGTGCACGCTGGTGAAAGCAGTGGTGTGTGCCAAAACCGTCGAGAAATGAGTGAGCGCCATCGTCGCACTGAGGTCAAGAAAGAAAGGAGCAGTCTGAACATCCCGGTCGAGATCGCGACCGGCGAACACGTCGGTAGAGAAATCGAGCGAGAGACTGACGCCGCGACGGTTGAGGCTGTCAAAGATCGGATCGAGAGGTTTGAGTTGCGCGTGGCTGAACAGAGTGATCAGCGGGAGGACCAGAAGAAGGCGGACGAGCCGGGATGCGGACATGGAACCCCCTGTGTCTCAGGTACGACATCGGCCCGCATAAGAGTTCTTTTAGCTTCTTTGGCCATTCTTCTGCACGAAAGTAATCGGAGCCATACCGTCCGCGTGCGGAACCGAAAATTGGCCTACCGCAGTTGCTTGCCGCCGCTTCCGTCAGGGACGTACAAGGCGCTCAGAAAGCCGGAGGAGCGAGAGCGAAATGTTGAACAACATGAAATTGGGTACAAAACTGATCGGGGCGTTCCTGATCGTGGCGGCATTGTGCGCGTTTGTAGGTATCTTTGGCGCGATGAAACTCAGCACAACTGTTGCGGCATACACAGATGCCTTGCATGAGAACAACGATAATCTCACCAGCGTCGCTGCGGTCGAATCAGGGTTTTTGGAACTTCGGCTTAACGCCAATCGCCTTGTAGCACTGGACAGTCCTGCCAGCCGTGAGGCGCTCGTCCGAGACCTCGAAACAGCGCGCCAACATCTGAAGGATGCTATCGCTCGATACGACAAATCAGTCGATGCGGACGAGGCGCGCTTCGTAGAGTCGGATCGTCAGCTGATTGGCGACGTCAAGGTCATCAACCGGGATTATCAGCAGGTTATGGATGATGTTATTGCAGCGGTGAGAGCGAATAAACATGATGAAGCTGTGAAGGGGTTGATAGGTGGAGCCGCGAAGGGTACTGCCATGGCGGAGTCGCTCGATCGTTTGAGCGCTTTTAATCTGAAAATGGGAGAGCAGTTGTCCAACGAAGTTGCCGCCTCCTCAAAAACGACCTTTACGGCAATGATCATCGTTGTGTGCGTCTGCGTTCTCACTTCAATCATCTTGGGTGTCGTGCTGACGCTTCTGATCACTCGACCGATGAAGCAGATGACAGTCACAGCAGAGCGCATCTCTCAGGGAGATGTGAGTCAATCCATCGACCACAAGTCGGGGGACGAAGTCGGCCAACTGGCCGAAGCTTTCCGAAACATCGCATCGATGCTGAAGGATCGTGCGGCAGTGACTGAAAAGATCGCGACAGGCGATCTTTCCGCGCAGGTCGTGATCAAATCTGACCACGATGTGCTTGGACACTCTCTTGCGCAGGTCAAGTCGAATCTGCAGGCGTTGATTACAGATTCGACCGGACTGGTCGAGGCGGCTGTCCAAGGCAAGCTGTCCACCCGCGCTGACGCGACGAAACACGGCGGCGATTACCGAAAGATTGTGGAGGGAGTAAATCACACGCTCGATGCAGTCATTGGGCCACTGAAGATGGCAGCCGAGTACGTCGACAAGATTTCAAGAGGAGACATTCCCTCCAAAATTACGGATGCGTATAATGGCGACTTCAATCACATCAAAAACAATTTGAACAATTGCATCGACAATATCAATGCTCTCGTAGCAGACGCAAATATGCTGGCGGACGCCGCATTTCAGGGCAAGCTTTCAACGCGTGCCGATGCAACCAAGCACAACGGTGATTACAGAAAGATTGTAGAAGGCGTGAATCATACTCTGGATGCGGTCATTGGGCCATTGAATGACTTTGCGCGAGTGCTCGATGCACTTGCCAGCGGCGATCTCACGGTAACGGCAGAGAAGCAATATGCTGGCGACTTCGAACAGTTCAAGAAATCCGTGAACACCCTGGGCATCCAGGTCCGGAATGCGATGCAGCAGATTGGGCGCAATACGGCCGCGTTGGTTGCCTCCGCTGAGCAGTTGAATCAGCTCAGTCAGCAGATGACCGCCAACGCTGACGAAACCGCAACGCAGGCCAACGTAGTATCCGCGGCAAGCGAGCAAGTTAGCAAGAACGTTCAGACGGTGGCCACGGGTGCCGACGAGATGGGAGCCAGCATCAAGGAAATCGCGAAGAACACCAGCGAAGCGACGCGGATTGCGACAGCAGCCGTGTCCACCGCTGAGTCGACGAACGCGACGATACAGAAGCTGGGACAAAGCAGCGCGGAGATCGGACAGGTGATCAAGGTGATCACCACGATCGCGCAGCAGACCAATCTTCTCGCCTTAAACGCCACCATCGAAGCGGCGCGTGCAGGGGAAGCGGGTAAAGGATTCGCGGTGGTAGCCAATGAAGTAAAAGAGTTGGCGAAGGAGACGGCGAAAGCTACCGAGGATATCAGCGGCAAGATCGAAGCGATCCAGAGCGACACCAAGGCAGCGGTCGAGGCGATCGGGCAGATCGGAACAGTGATCAACCAGATTAACGATATCCAGAACACGATTGCCAGCGCGGTGGAAGAGCAGACGGCGACCACCAACGAAATCAGCCGCAATCTGGCAGAGGCGGCGAAGGGCGGAGTGGATATTACGCGCAACATCACAGGTGTGGCGGAGGCTGCTCGCAGTACTACGGCGGGGGCTGGTGAAACCCAGAAATCCGCTAAGGGACTGGAGGGCATGGCCGCCGAGCTCCAGGAACTTGTTTCGCAATTCAAGTACGAAGACGAAGGCAGAAACCGTCCGGCTGCACGAGCCGCTGTCTCCGGTTCGCGAAAAACGAATGGCCGGTATGTTGAAAGCTCTCCGGCGCTGGAAGAAGTAGCAGTGCACTAAAAACTCGCAGGCCAGGCGGCTGGCGTAAGAGTCAGTCGCTTGGCATCCTTCCTAAAGTTCCCCCTCGATCGGCCGAAATAAACAAAGAGAAGTTGTTCTCGGGATGAAACATGCGCGCGCTCGTGGTGGATGATTCCTCGGCAATGCGGTCAATCTTGCGGATGATCTTCAGAAAAGCCGGCTTTGAGGTGACCGAAGCGAGCAACGGTTACGAAGCCTTGAACCGCCTGAATGAAGTCGCTGCTATGGATGTAGCGGTCGTGGACTGGAACATGCCGGTAATGAACGGGTATGAGCTGGTGTCGGCGATCCGCTCGGAAGCCCGCTACAACGCCATGCGCATCATGATGGTGACGACGGAATCTGAGATCGGTCACATCCAGTCGGTGCTGGCGAAGGGCGCGAACGAGTACGTGATGAAGCCATTCACGCCCGAGATCATCCGCGAGAAACTGCAGCTATTGGGATTCGAGTGTTGAGTCATGCGAAGGATACGAGTGCTGATCGTTGATGACTCAGTCGTGATCCGGAAAGTGTTGCGCGAGGTACTGGCGTGCGACTCGGAGATCGAGATCGCCGGGGTTGCGGCGAACGGTCAGATTGCGCTGGCCATGATCGAGCAAGTCAATCCGGACCTGATTACGCTCGACATTGAAATGCCGGTGATGGATGGCCTGGCGACATTGTTGGGGTTGAGAGCGCACTTTCCTGCAATTCCCGTGATCATGTTCAGCACTTTGACGCAGCGTGGCGCTCTGGCCACGCTCGACGCGTTGGCGCTGGGTGCTCGCGACTACGTAACCAAGCCGGAAGGAAACACGGTTTCGAGCAGCATTGAGAAGATCCGCGCCGAGCTGATACCGAAGGTCAAAGCGTTATGCGGTTATCGGGTCGCCACTGATGTTGCAGCAAAACGCCCGGAGAAACCCGCGGAGCCCGTACGACGGCCTGCGCGTGCAATCACCAAAGCACCGGTTGAAGTAGTCGCAATCGGAACCTCTACAGGCGGTCCGAACGCGCTGGCGCAGGTTATTCCATCGATTCCAGCGAATTTTCCGGTTCCGATCGTGGTGGTCCAACATATGCCTCCGACCTTCACGCGCTTCCTGGCGCAACGGCTAGCCGTGGCATCGCAGGTGCCGGTTGAGGAGTGCGGTGGAACTGAGTTTCTGGAGCCGGGTAGCGTCTGGATTGCGCCCGGCGATTACCACATGGTGGTGCGCCGGCAGGGTGCGCGCATACGACTGGCGACGCAACAGGGAGCGGCGGAGAATTCCTGTCGTCCTTCCGTCGATGTGCTGTTCCGCTCCGTCGCTGAGGTATACGGTTCCGGCACGCTGGCGCTCGTAATGACCGGCATGGGGCAGGACGGCCTGCGAGGCGCGGAGAGAATTCACGAAGCAGGTGGACAGATCCTGGCGCAGGACGAGGCGACCTCGGTGGTCTGGGGGATGCCGGGTTTCATTGCAAACGCGGGTCTCGCGGATGCAGTGCTGCCGCTCGATCAGATTGGCCAGGAACTGGTGCGGAGAGTCATGCAATCACAGCGGCAGGTAGCACTGGCGTAGCGATTCGGGAATCCTATGGGCCTTTCCAGCGTCGACTTCAATTATCTTCGGAGCCTGGTGCGCACGCACACGTCGATCGTGATCGACGATGGAAAAGAATATCTGGCCGAGGCGAGGCTGAGTACCTTGCTGCGCAAAGAAGGGTTTTCATCGGTGCCGGAGCTTCTCCAGAATCTACGCGTGAAGGGTTTCAGTCCGCTGCACCGGCGTGTTCTCGACGCGATGACGAACAATGAAACCTGGTTCTTCCGCGACCTGGCGCCATTTGAAGCTCTTCGACGAAAAATCATTCCTGAAATCATTGTGACTCGCGGCCTGAGCCGTCGCTTGAATATATGGAGCGCAGCGTGCTCAAGCGGCCAGGAAGCGTACAGCATGCTAATTCTCATCCGTGACAATTTTCCTGAGATGACGAATTGGGACGTGCGCGTGCTGGGAACGGATTACTCCCAGGCAATGATCGACCGGGTGAAAGCGGGACGCTACAGTCAATTCGAGGTGAATCGGGGTCTGCCGATCAGCGCACTGGCGAAGCACTTTGTGCAGCACGGGCTGGAGTGGGAGATCGCTCCACGATTCCGCGAGTCGGTGGATTGCCGGCTGCTGAACCTTGCCGAGCCCTGGCCTGAATTTCCGCAGCCCGATATCGTCCTCTTGAGGAATGTGCTTATCTATTTCGACGTGGAGACGAAGGCCGATATTCTGGCACGCGTGCACCGTAGAATGCGCCCCGATGGCTATCTGTTTCTGGGCGGAGCCGAGACTACGCTGGGCCTGAGCGACGATTTTGAGCGAATACCATTCGAGAAGACCGCCTATTACCGAGTCAAGGGAGCAAGCGATGGATGTCAGTGAAGAACAAATTCAACAAGTCACAACTGAGATATGGGGGAGCATGCTTGATCTGCATCCGGCGCCTGCTGACGGCGACAAGGGCCGCGCCAAAGAGGCTATGATCGGAGCGTCGGTGCAGATCACAGGCGGTTGGGAAGGTGCGGTGCGTCTGGATTCTTCGCTAGCCTTGGCCCGAGTCGCTGCCGCTCGCTTTGTCGGCACCGAACCAGACCAGGTGTCGATTGACCAGGTTCGCGATGCAATGGGAGAACTGGCAAACATGAGTGCGGGTATGCTCAAGAACCTGCTGCCCGGTCCCTCGTATCTTTCGCTGCCGTCGGTGGCGGATGGGAGCGAATGTAACTTCACGATTTGCAAAACAAACGTGGAATCAGAAGTGAAGTTCGAATGCGAAGGCGAGCCGTTCGCCGTATCAGTGCTTCGCCGGAAGTACGGACCGTCGTAGGGCGAACTCAATCGGAACTGCAGACCAGCTTTTCGCTGACCGCATGCTCCCGGATGTAAGCAGCCAGCGTATGCAGCGAAACACGCATTGCGTTTCCGTGCTCGGAAAGAAGCAGAACCGGCAAGTACGGTTCGAAATGGCGAATCTGGTTGCGCAGGCTCAACGATTCCGTATTCCCCTCGTGATACGAGATCACGACCCCATCGATAGGCTGACGAGCGAGAACAGCCAAAGCGTGCTGGCTTGAACCAGAAGCGATCACTTCACAACCGTCCTGCTCAAGAATGTGGTGCACGCTGTGAAATGCGTGCCCATTGTCGACACACAGAATTTTAGGCAAGGTCTTGCCACCTCAAAATGAATTCGTTCTTCCCCACGTGTAGGAATGTACAATGACTCATTTAGCCGCTTGTCGCAGTGACGTAAATCACCGATTGGCAGATTACTTTCGTGGAAAAGCTGTCTGGCGGACCACGCAGATGGTGCGGGTTGGTCTTCAGCGAAAGTGATATTCTGGAGTTACACATCTCCAGGTCAGCAATCGCATTGTCGTGAAGTGTGGGGCCGTGACATCATTTCGCAGATAAGCCCTCGCCGGAGGCGACGAATATGGGTTCGCCGTACGGGCTTCAACTCGTTGAAAGTTGCATCATCTGCAAGCTGCGCTCAGATCACTTCTTTTGTGCGTTGCCGCCTGCCGCTCTCGAGGCGTTCGAGAACATCAAATTTGCTACCGCTTACCCCAGAGGAGCCATTCTGTTTGTCGAAGGACAACCGCCGCGTGGGATTTACATGCTTTGCAAGGGCCGCGTGAAGTTGTCGGTGAACTCGGCAGAAGGTAAGACTCTCATCCTGAAGATTGCGGAACCCGGCGAAGTTTTGGGACTGCATGCTTGTGTTTCCGGCTTGAACTATGAACTGACAGCCGAGACGATTCAGCCTTGCCAGGTGAATTTTGTACGGCGAGACGATTTTCTCAAGTTCCTCCACGATCACGGCAGTGCGTGTCTACAGGCTGCACAACATCTCAGCGATAACTGCCACAGCGCGTACGACCTGATCCGTTCCCTCGGACTGTCTCATTCGGCGGGAGAGAAACTTGCACGATTTCTTCTCGAGCTCAGCGCGGAAGGAGAGCAGACGAAGGAAGGCCTTCGCGCCAAGATGGGCCTGACGCATGAAGAGATCGCACAGGTTATCGGCACTTCGCGCGAGACCGTAACGCGCCTGCTGGCGGAGTTCAAGCGCAAGAAGTTCGCGACGCTGAAAGGCTCAACGCTGCTGATTCACAATAAGCCGGAGCTGCAAAAACTAGTTGGATCGTAGCTGCGTTGAACGTTGCGTACGTAATGCGGAAGCAGCGCCAACTTTTATGCAGCTTCGATTCCGAATGAGGTGATACCGCCAAACTGCACCATCACTGTGCGGCCATCCTCAGTATCGATTTCCATTCCCGCCTCTTTGCCTTCCGGCGTTGTTCGCAAGCGAATCTGGCGAGGCGAACAAATGAAGTGCGTTGTCGAGATTTTTGGACCCTGGTTGAAGATAATGGCGATCCGCTCCGCTTCTTGTGCAGTTTCCTGAATCAACGCCTCAAGCGGCTTGTTCTCGACCTCAACTACGGTGCCTTGTTCAGGATGACGGGACTTGACGGACACCAGCTTGCCTGCATGTTCCAGACTGAAGCTTTCAAGGAAAGGCGCCCATTGATGATGAGGTATTTCGTGCGTGTTCATGGGCCAACTCCTGCGTATGAATTCGGGCCCTTGCCAACCACAGTTTGCTACGAAAGAGAGGCTGGGGGGAAGCGATTTACAGACAAATTCGCGCAGAGTGCCGGAGCGGGAGATTAGAGACGAAAGATGGAAACCGGCGATCAGCAGGTTGGCTGACCGCCGGCGTCCTCCACGAGCCCGGGTCCGGGGCTCCCAGCGAGCGTGTTTCTGGCTTGCTGGGGTGAGGCTCCGGAGCGGACCGGGCTCTCCGCAAAATCAGGCGTTGGCCGCCACGCCGGCATTGGCAAGCCACTTGGGTGCTTTCGCCACAGCCGTGCGCGGCAGGATGTCCAGGTACAGGACGGCGTATCGGAATGCCAGAACCGCGAAGGTGGTCAACATAAGAGTGACTGCCAACTCAGGCCACTTCGGGGAGTACCCGGCGTGTGTTGCTCGTTCTAATCCAGTGATCGAAACATTGATGCGGTTGGTGATAAACCCCATGACTACGATCGCGCTGGTCCAATACAGCGCCACTGGACGATTTCGCACATACTTGAGATTCAGCAGGATGACCGGCAGGAAAACGAACAGCAGCATCTCCAGCCAGAAATAACCGGTTTCAGGACGCCAACGGAACAGGTAAGGCAATCCCCCTTCATGCGCCAGATCGACTCCGCGGAAGATCGCGAAGATCAGTAGAAGTGGCGTGAGGACTCCGCTGAGCTCGCGCAGTATTTCGGGATCAAGCCGAACGTTGAGCGAACGAATGGAGAGATAGAGAGCCATCACGATCATCGCGAGGCCAGCCGGAATCGCGGACATATAAAAAAGCGTGGTCAAATGCGTGCTGTACCAGAGCGGATATTCCTTGCCCTTGGTGATGATGAATAATCCGCCGAGAAATGACTGGTGCAACGACGATAGAAGCACTCCGGCGAGCACGAAGGCGATCACGATGCGATGGTGCCAGCCAAGATAGGTTTCGCGCACGCGCTTCCAGGGCAGTTTCTCCACCACCGCCGGCGAGAACTCGATCATCAGTACGGTGGTGTACATGATGATGCACCAGCAGACTTCGAATAGGACCGAGTGACGGTTCCAGTAGACAATCGGATGCCAGAAGCGCCATGGGAGTCCTAGTTCGTAAGCGTAGCCGACGCAGACCGAGCCGTAGCCGAGCAACGCGATCATAATCGCAGTGCGGCAGATCGGGCGGTAGCGCTCCATGCCGAGCAGATAAACGGCTGCGGCGGTGGCGAAACCACCGGCGGAGAGACCGATTCCGCAGAGCGTTGCCAGGCCGACCCAGATGCCCCAGGGTTGCGCGTCGGACATGTTGGTGGCCGCGTGCCAGCCCACCGCGAAACGAAGATACGTTGCGTAGATACCCGCTGCAAAGATCAGCGCCAGGATGACGCGCCACATGGTAACGAGCGGTTGCTTTTCTTCTGGCATACTCAATTCCTTTCCTCGCTGTCGCGCGCGGCTTTCTCAGTGGCTTCAGCTAACGCGACTTCGCGGCGGCGCTGCGTGATCCAGTAAAGGCCAGCCAGCAGGCTGCCGCCAACTAGCACCACGGTGGGCACTTCGCCCAATGCAGACGCCGTGAGCGTGGGCAGCGGCGGTTCTTCTGCGGGGACCACTGTGAAGCCCAGTTTTTCGAAAGGCACATCGGAGATGAAGAACACAGATGTGCCACCGAATTCGCACTCGCCGTAGATCCGCTGCACATAACTTGCATCACTATCGAGACGGCGCCGAGCTTCACGTAAAAGCTGATCGCGATTGCCGAAGCTGGTTGCACCCGTCGGGCATGCTTCCGCGCAAGCCGTTTGCTGCCCTTGAGACACGCGCTCCCAGCACATGTCGCATTTCTTTACGTAGGGCGCGAGTTTGCTCCATTCGTACTTCGGCACGCTGTTCGGACAGGCAATCATGCAATAGCGGCAGCCGATGCATTTCCCTTTGTCATAGACAACGGGACCATACGAACTCTTTTTCAGAGCACCGACCAGACACGCCGAAGCGCATGCCGGCTCCTCGCAGTGCATGCAGAGGAGTCGCACGTTCTTGCCATCGTGCTCCTGAACTGTCGTAACGGCGGTTTCCGACAAGTGGGGTTCAGGATCGCCGGGCAAATTGTGTTGCGCCTTGCAGGCCACTTCACAGGAGTGGCATCCGATGCACTTCGTGACGTCGATGAGCAGCGCCTTTTTGTTTTCCATACCAGAGCCTCCGGGTTTTGAACTGCTGCTCAGTTATTGAGGAAAAATTCGCGGAGCATAGAACGCTGGGCGGAAGGTTCCAGCTTTGTGATCAATCCATCGACTGGCAATCCGCCGTCAGCGGCAGCGGCTCCCAAAGGGGCAGCATAGCTTTGCAGACGGCGAACAGAGTTCTGCATCCACGTGGAAATCATCGATCCCTGGAGCAGATTCTTCAGATTCACTTCGATCTCGGGCGCCTTAATTACGCAAATCCAACCATTGTTGTAGGGATCTTTCGTGATGACGCCAGGATCGCGGAGCGCGTCGTGATTCACGGAGACGACAACGCCTTCGACGGGCGACATGAAGTCGGCTGTGACACCCTCGCGCGAAATCGTGCAGACCTTCTGGCCCTGGCGCACCCAGCGATTCAGGCCGGCAACTTCTACCTTGTCGATTTTGCCGAACAGGCTTCCGGCAAGACTGTCGATTCCCATGCGTGCATTCTGGCGGCCTTCATCGCATACCCAAGTGTGACCGGGATGAAAGCAGAAGCCCTTGGGGACCTCGAACCCGGACTCGCGAACCATCACCGGCTTCGGCGCCGGCATCGCAGGCTGAACGCGCTCGGCCTCTTGCAGCGGCAACTGGCCGTGACGCATGAAGTAGCTGATGCTGATGATGACTAGAAACGTAAGCAGTACGAAGAGGATGGACATGACTGCCTCCTTGCGGACAATTCCCTAAAAGACACCAAAGACACCTTTAGTTGTGCACGCGGAGGGCAAAACGGAGAGTGTTATTGGGATATTAAGAACAAAGGAGTTAGGCCACGCAGATGTCGCCAGATCACAATTGACCACTGCATTTCGCAGGGGTCGAAAGCGTTTTGCAGGAGTGCAAGAACGAGTTCACCGCCGAGGACGCGGAGGAATTGAAGATCTAAGATTGGAGATTTCAGATTCGATTCTGTCCAATGCCAATGCGTGCCCAAATCTTCAATCTGAAGTCTTAATTCTGAAATTTGGGCGTCGTCCTCTGCGGTGAACGACTCTGCCTAGTCGCCTTGCTCGCCCTTCTTCAGGCGCCGCATAAGGGAAGTGGGGTGAATGCCAAGAATGCGCGCCGTCTGTGCCTTGTTGTTGCCCGTCGCAGTGAGGACTTCGTGAATGTAGCGGTCTTCCAGTTCGCGCAGGCTTAGGAACTGATCTCCGGTGGGCGAGACGTCCATGTGCGATGGCGCTTCCGACTCGGCGACCTCGGGGACATAGTCGCGAATCTCCTCCGGAAGGTAAGCGGCGTCGATGTCTCCCTCGCGCGAGAGGATCATCGTTCGCTCAATGACGTTCTTCAGTTCGCGAATGTTTCCGGGCCATGGATAGTTCACCATTAGCTCGGCCGCTGCAGGCGTGAATCCGCCGAAATTCTTTTTTAGCTCCAGGTTGTAGCGTTGGAGTAGATCGAGCGCGAGCGGCATGATGTCTTCCTTGCGATCGCGCAACGCGGGAATGAAGAGTGGAACAACGTTGAGACGGTAATAGAGGTCTTCGCGGAATTTTCCCTGCGCGATTTCCTCTTTCAGATTGGCGTTGGTCGCGGTGATGATACGGACGTCAACTTTGATCGGCCTGGTTCCTCCAAGGCGCATGAACGAACCTTCTTCGAGCACACGCAGCAGCTTCGCTTGCACGTTGGCAGACATATTGCCGATCTCATCGAGGAAGAGGGTGCCGTTGTTGGCGCGCTCGATCAGACCTTCTTTTCGCCGGCGTGCGTC
>CAZBCQ010000014.1:25640-35536 GCA_964490255.1 uncultured Terriglobales bacterium
AGAGGGTGCCGTTGTTGGCGCGCTCGATCAGACCTTCTTTTCGCCGGCGTGCGTCCGTAAACGCGCCGGGTTCAAAGCCGAACATCTCGCTTTCCAGTAGGGTATCGGGAAGAGCTGCGCAGTTGAGTTCCACCAGCGGCATGGAAGCCCGAGGACTGTTGTAGTGGATACCTCTCGCCAGAACGCCTTTTCCGGTGCCACTCTCGCCCTGAATTAGAATCGTAGTGCGATCCGATTCGGCTGCCTTCCGCGCCATACCGAGCATTTCGCCAACTTTGGCATTCTGTGTCACGACACGCCCAAAGTCATAACGGCCTTTGGCGCTCTCCACCGAATCGCGCACGCGAATGCGGAGGTCCAGCATTTCACTCGCACGGCGAATGGTGTTGGTCATGTCGGAGAGGTGGAAAGGCTTGGTGAGGTAGTCGTACGCACCGAGCTTCATCGACTCAACGGCGCGGTCGACCACTTTGTAGGCGCTCATCATTACAACGATCGTTGTAGGTGAGTGCTTTTTGATCTGGCGAAGTACTTCAATGCCGTCGATGCCCGGCAGAACTACATCAACCAGTGCGAGGTCCGGCTTCTCTTCCGAGAGCACGCGCAGGCCGTCTTCGCCATTCATGGCGACGAAGACATCGAAGCCTTCTTCGCGCAGCGCGCGGCTGATCGTTCTTAACGTGAGCGATTCGTCGTCGATAACCAGGATCGAGTAGGCCATATGTCGTTATACGACTACTTCGTCTCCGTCTTCCCGCAGGATCACGCTTTCGCGCGCAATCGGAAGGGTGAAACGAACCGTGGTGCCCTCGCCAGGAGTACTGCGGATCGAAATCTCTCCGCCGTGACTGCGCACGTAGGACTGGCTGATGCTGAGTCCCAGCCCGGTACCCTTGCCATGCTTGGTGGTGAAGAAGGGCTCGAAGACGTGCGGCAGAATGTCGCCAGGAACTCCGCGGCCGGTGTCACTGACGAGAATCTCTAGCAGGTCGTTGTTTTCCGTAGTATCGGCGGAAATGCGTATCGTGCCGCCGTCGGAAGCCGCCTCGGCTGCATTCAGCAGAAGGTTCATCAGTATCTGGGAGAGTTGGTTGGCGTCTGCGTTGAAATTCGGAAGATCGGCTGGGATTCGTTTCTCCAGTTTAATGTTGCGGAACATTGGTTGATGACAGAGAAACGTAAAGGTTTCGGTCACGACGCGATCGAGGTTGATCTGTGTCAACATCAACGGGCCGGGACGCGTGTAGTTCAAAAGGCCACGGATCGTTTGCGAGATTCGCTTCGTGCCCTCGATACATTGCTGGATTTCAATGCGTTCTTCATCCGATCGAGGCTCTTTCAATTCCAGTTCGAGATGGGAGAGGATGCCGAGCAGCGGATTGTTGATCTCGTGTGCGGCGCCCAGCGAGAGCTGAGCCAGGGTCGCGTACTTCTCGTACTCGGCGAGTTGCGCCTGGAACTGCATCTTCTCGCGTTCGAGCTCGCGCTCCTCCATCAGCTTGCGAACGAGTTCCTGCTGGGCGGCATCGCGTTCGCCTTCGCTGATGTGAGCCATTTCGAGAGCTCTAGCGAGTTGGTCGGTGGTTCTTTTCAGAAAACCTACGGCATACGCAGCAGCCAATGCTGCCATCGTTAATCCGAGAAGCGCGTAGGGAATGCCCCATGTGAGGATCAGACGCAGCGCTGGTGACTCCAGGTTTGCGACGGTGCAAAAGAGTACAAACGGAACAAGAAAAATCACGCCTGCCGTGGCCGTGGTGATCAGCCATACGCGGAAGTAGTAGTGGTCGTCGCGAGCAGTGCGCGCGTGTTGGGTGCGTGGAGTCATCTTGCTAACGAGGCCTCGACAGTTCAGCCAGGACTCGATTGGCACAGTGTTGGCAAAACGCGTTTTCCTTCAGGTCAATCCATTCCACCGAATGCGAAGAAGCCATGGCGCAGTTGTAGTCGTCACAGTGCGACAGATGCAGTGTGTGCCCAAGCTCATGCACCGCTTCCTTCAACATGCGGCCATATAGGAGATCAACATCTTTAGGCAGGCCGTAGAATTCCTGCCGCAAGCGATACGTGGAGATCACCGCCGCTGGTCCGCCCATCTGCGCCTCGCCGAAAACAAAAGTCAGAATGGGGATATACAAGTCCATATTGGTGACGCCCAGCAGACGCCAGCAATTCGGTCCAACGAATTTCCTTATCTCCGCTAGAATCTCGCTGGAGTGGTACTGGCCGCGCTCGGGATGAAAAGCAAACTCCGGGTCGATGGCGTTGGGCATCACCTCGCAAGGCATAGCAAAGTGATCCGCCAACTGGACGGCCATCGCTTCCAAGGTGCGGCCCTCGATGTCCCCAATCGCAAGCACTTGCAAACGCCTCATTTGCTTTCAGTCGCTGCGGTGCGGCTCCAGCCGTACTTCTTCAACTTGTTGTGCAGAGTGACGCGGTCAATGTCGAGCATCTCGGCCGCGCGGGTCTGGTTCCAGCCGCACTCTTCCAGAATGCGCAGGATGTGCCCCTTCTCGATCTCCTCCAGCGTACGGCCCTCGGGAATGGTGGGGGGCGTGGACTGGGAGCCGTTTCGCGACTTAAGAATGAAGTCGGTCTCACGCAGCTCGGGTTCTTGCGCGACAACCATGGCGCGCTCGACTGCGTTCTCCAGTTCGCGGATGTTCCCCGGCCACTGATATTGCTGCAGCTGATACATGGCTGACGGCGCGACGCGCGTGATGCGCTTGTTCATCTGCAGCGAGAATTTGCGCACGAAGTGGTCCACGAGCAAGGGGATGTCTTCGCGGCGCTCGCGTAAGGGCGGCAGTTCGATACGGAAGACGTTGAGTCGATAGAAGAGGTCGGGCCGGAACTGGCCGTCTTCGATCAGCTTTTCCAGGTCTTTATTCGTGGCTGCGACGCAGCGGAAGTCGACATGGATCTGCTGATTACCGCCGACACGCACAATCTCGCGCTCTTGGAGAACACGCAGCAAGTCCGTCTGGGTCTTCAAGCTGATGTCGCCAATTTCATCGAGGAAAACCGTTCCGCCTTCCGCGATTTCAAATTTGCCCTTCTTCCGATATTGCGCTCCGGTGAAGGCGCCTTTTTCGTGGCCGAAGAGTTCACTTTCCAGAAGAGTTTCGGTCAGGGCGCCGCAGTGAATGGTAACGAGGGGATGGAAGCGACGTTGACTAGCCGCGTGAATCGCTCGTGCGACCAGTTCCTTGCCGGTGCCGCTTTCACCATTGATGAGCACCGTTGCGTCGGTGGGACCGACCGTCTCGATGGCGTCGAAGATCTTCTTCATCGCGGCACTTTGGCCGATGAGATCCGGATGCGTGACCTCGGCCACGGTCTCGCGAAGGCGCTGGTTTTCGTCCTCCATGCGGCGATGGGAGATGGCTTTCTTCACTGTGTGGGCGATCTCATCGGGATCGAGCGGCTTGGTGACGTAGTCATAGGCGCCGTTCTTGAGCGCCTGCACAGCCGTATCCACGGATGCATAGCCGGTCATCATGATGGTGATGAGCTTGGGATCAATCTCGCGCATTTTCCCCTGCAACTCGATGCCGTCGGTCCCCGGCATCTTGATGTCGAGCAGCGCGACATCCCACTTGTTCTGCGCCAAACGAGTCAGCGCTTCGCTGGCGTCTTCGGCCGTGCCCACTTCATAACCCTCTTCCTGAAACCATTTGCAGAGAGAGTCGCGAACACTGAGTTCGTCGTCCACGATCAATAGCCTGCCCTTGTCATCCACTGTCCTCACCTCGATGCGACGCTGGCGGTTGTTGCCGGCGCGGAGGTGGACGCTCTTTGCGCATCCACCGGAATTGAAATTGTGAAGGTCGTGCCCTGTCCGGGCCTCGATTGAACTTCGATCTTTCCATTGTGCCGGTCGACGATGTTGCGGCTGATCGCCAGTCCCAGGCCGACGCCTTTGCTGCCCTTCGTGGTAAAGAACGGCTCGAACATGTGGGGGAGCAATTCGTCGGGTATGCCGGTGCCATCATCGCGGACTTCGAGCGCCACTGTATTACTCTCGGCGTTAAAGCTGGTTCTGAGCCACAGATTGCCGCCACGCGGCATAGCGTCGAAGGCATTCATCACCAGCGCCAGCAAGACCTGCTCGATTTGCGCGGGATCACATTGCACCAGCGGCAAACCACGATCGAGAGCGCATTGGATCTCGACCCCTGAAATCTCGGCGTTTGGCTTTACCAGTCGCACGCAGCGCTCGACCACTGCATTAACGTTGGAGCGCTGAATGTTCAGCGGGGCATTGCGAGAGAAAGTCAGCAGGCTCTTCACCAGTTCGCCGCAACGCTTGCTCTCGCTCTCGATCAGGTTGAGGCAGTCAACCATTTCGGTCTTTCTGCGTTCCTCAACTGTGGTGCGTTCGAGCCATTTCTTCAGAAGCTTGGCGTAGGTAAGGATCCCTGACAGCGGGTTGTTGATCTCGTGTGCAACGACAGCGGCTAGTTTCCCGAGCGAGGTCAGCTTTTCGGTGTGAAGCATGTGCTCGTGCACACGCTTCAATTCCGCCGTCTTCTCATCGACACGATCTTCCAGCGTGCGGGCCCAGGCGGTGATCTCCTCGTTGGCCTTCTCCAGCTGAAGACTCATGGAGTTGAAAGACATGGCGAGCTCGCCGAGCTCATCTTCTGAATGAACTCTGATTTGGTATCCAAGTTCGCCTGCGGTAAGGCGCTCGGTTCCGGAACGAATCTCGCGTACTGGCTTGCCCAGGTATTGCCATATGAAGAGTCCGGTAAGAAAAGCCACGACCAGAATGCCTATGCCGGTGTAGGCGAGCATGCGACGCGTGCTCTGGGCGAGGCCGGCATCCGCTTTCTGCAGCGAGAGATTGGTGTCGAGCACTCCGAGAATTTTCTGTTCAGGAGGATGTGCGTGACAGGCAGCGTTGCTGCACTCGGGGCGATTCTCGATAGGAGTGATGATGCCCAGAACGCGACCGGAACTGGTACGGTAGATCCGAAAACGGTCGTTGCGCTGGAGACGAGTGAGCGGCTTCTGGCCTGCATGGCAACCCGTGCATGCCTGCGTCGCCATCTGCACGTGAGTCCCGACCTCAGTGTTGGTGCTGGAAAAGCTGATCGTTCCTTCCTGATCAATAATTCGGATGTTGACGATTCCCGGTTCGTCCGCAGTTGTCTTTATCAGTTGGTAGAGAGCATCGCGGTCATTGCGAAGCATTTCGTGACTGGTAGTGCGACGAAGGGTATCGCTGATCCGCTCCGCCGCTTCCAAGGTTGCGGCTTCCAGGTGACTGCGGTGTAACCGAATGTTGAGGTATCCGAGCAGGGCAAACGTGATCGCCATGGCGGCGACCAGCATGGCGATCAGCTTGGCACTCAGGCTGTGACGAAATCGTCCCCAGCTCCAGGCCGATCTGATGGCGGCAACGTTATTGTCCTGCTCGAATTGTTTCTCAATCTCCGGCATGGCTTAGCACAGCCGCTTTGGCTAGTACCGGCGCGTCGTTCGCAGCAACAGTTTTGTGTTCTGGGAAGATGGGGAGATACTTCACGGCCGCCGCGAAGAGAGCGAAACCAACGGCGATGATCGCGCCGGTGATTGCGATCTCCGTCCACTTTGGTATGTAGTGGAGACCAGCAGCCGTTTCCATTCCCGTGATGCTCACATTCAGACGATTAGTAATGAAGCCGAGCACAACCGAGACTGCGGCCAGGTAAAGTCCCCCTGGCGTTTGCCTGATCTTCGGAATGCTTAGCAGGATCAGTGGCAATACCAGCGCAAGCGCGATCTCCAGCAGGAACAGATTGCGTTCATAACCGGAGATCAACAGTTGTCCAAGAACGCCGCGATGGCCAAGGTCTTCGAGACGCAGAATTCCGTAGACGGTAAGCACGACCAGCAGAACGCGTCCCAGTTCCTGCAGAATGGGCAGTTCCAACTCGCGCCCAAAGTGCTTGGCGCTCATAGACGACTCAAAGATGGTCATTGCCAACCCAACTGCGATAGCTGACAGAAAGAAGAAGACCGGCAGCAACGGCGTGTACCAGAACGGATGCAGCTTCGTCGGCATGATCAGGTAGAAGGTGCCAAGAGACGACTGATGCAGTGTGGAGAGAATTACGCCAAGTAGCACCAGAGGGATGAGGACGGCCTTTACGACTTTGAGCGGCTTCTCGAGATTGAAGCGCTCCAACACGATCGGCGAAAATTCCAGCGCCAGAACCGTGGTGTAAAGCATGACGCAGTACGCAACTTCGAACATCACCGAGTGCGGATTGCGCATGATCAGCGGATGCCATATGTTGTAAGGCCTGCCGAGGTCGAACAGCAGCGCAACGCTGACCAGGACGTAGCCAAGGAACGCCGTGAGAATCGTCGGGCGAACGATGGGCTTCAGCCGCTGAATGTTGAGGATGTGAACGGCGGCCGTGAGTGTGAATCCGCCGGCCGCGAGCATCACGCCGCAGAGCACGTCGAAGCCGATCCATATGCCCCAAGGGAATTGATCACTCAGATTCGTAGACGCACCCAGGCCATGGAAGAAGCGCACAAAAGTGCCGTACGCGCCCGCCGCCACGATCAGCAGAAACACCGCTTTCCAGAACGTAAATTTCATCTTCATTATTTCTGCTCCTTGGTTGGCGGAACGCTTGTCTTGCCTTCGGCCGCGGCGACAGCTTCACGACGATGTGTGATCCACCACACTCCGCCCAGGGCCACGAAGCCCAAGGGAATGAAGTCAGGAATTCGGGAGAGCACGCGATAGGTGCGGAGGGGAAGCGCGTCGCTGGGGAAGTCCGTTCGATAACCGAACTGTTCGAACGGCACGCTGGAGAGGAGCAAAACGGAGGTCCCGCCGACTTCTTCCACACCATAGATGTGCGGAACGTAATTGGACGGACTGTCCTGTATGCGCTTGCGCGCCTCGATGATCAGGTCCTCGCGGTCGCCAAACTTCGTCGCTCCGGTCGGGCAGGCTTCCGCGCACGCGGTCTGCCGTCCGGCAAGCACGCGATCCGGGCACATGGTGCACTTTCGCACCTTGGGATTCAGGCTGCTCCATTCATATTTCGGTACGCCGAACGGACATGCGGCCATGCAATACCGGCAGCCCATGCAGCGACTGGCTTCGTAGATCACCGGTCCGGCTGACGTCTTGCGCAGCGCGGCTACCGGACAAACGGAGACACAGGCAGGATCCTGGCAGTTCATGCACAGGCGCCGCATGTACTTGTCGTTCTTGTTCAGGACAGCGGTCAATTTGTGTTCGGATTGCTTCTCTTCTTTGGCGACAGTGTCGTTGTAAGGAAGCTTGTTTTGCTCTGCGCAGGCTGCTTCACACTGTTTGCAGTCGATGCACAGAGTGGCGTCGTAGAGTAGTGCCTTGCTCATGAAAAAAGCTCCGGAAAAGCCCCGTAGCGGTTGGGCGGGAACAGGAGCGGGGCGGGAATGAACTGCGCAAATTGTGCCAACCGTGCGGATTCGGGTGGGCTAACACCTGGGTCCTGGGACTCAGACCCAGGTGCATTGTTCCTGATCGACACCTCGAACCAGCACCTGATACGTCGCGCTGGGGTCGAGGCATGGCCTCATGATTCGCCGGGGTTTGCATCGCTAACCCCCAACTGATCTGGACTACTTCAGGCTCTTCACGAACGTGGCAACGGACTTTGCCTGGTCATCGGTCAGACCGGCAACCGCTTTTCCGTGGGGAGCTTTCTTCCCAGCGGCGCCCTTGGTGAGAAGGTCCGTGATCTGAGCATCGCTCAGACTGGTGCCCTTAACGGCGGGCCCGACTTTGCCGGCGCCGTCAGGCGCGTGGCAGGCAGCGCACTTTGCTTTGTAGATTGCGCCGCCGTCTTCGGCCCAAGAGAGGTTAGGCAGCATGATGAACAGTGCCATCGCGATCGCGAGGACCAAGACTGTAAGCTTCATAAGTTTCATGATTTCGAGTTCTCCTTCCCGAGTTGGAGAGCTCCTGATGAGCGATTCGGTCATACTCCAGTTACATTCGTAACCGTATCGGTGTGCTCTCGATGGTAAGTGTCTGCTTGGGACGAGATTCCCGCTGTGATAGCGCTCACTTCTGGGGGTGATTAAATTTTCCTCACCATGTGACAAGGCGACGTGTTCACTGTTGAAAAACTCAATGTTTCCGGGAGATTTCGCGAAAATAGCTGAAGGTTTCTACAGACGACGAAAAAATCGGCGGGCGATTAGACGCCCGCCAAGGTTCTCATCAGGAGGTTGCTGGTTCCTACTTAGAAATCGAGTTACTGATTCGAAATCACATACAGTGAGATGCCGGTCCATAACAGCAAATAGGTCAGCACCACAACACCGGTTTTCCAGTTGCGACTGCAAATACGTCGGACTTTTCGATGCCAGTTTCGAGAGCTCGAACCAGCCGCAGGGGACGCTGAAGTTCGCGAGTGCAGCTGCGTAAGTCTCCGGTTCCATTCGGCTGGGGAGATGACCGCGACGGTGTTCTGACGGCTGCGCACAACTGACATATCGGCTGTCAACATAGCAGCATGAGGAACTTCAGTAACAGGAATCGGCCGCGCTGGCTGGGCGCGTTTTCCCGACTATGCACGCGTCCCAAAATGAAGTGGCACGACTAGTTGCCGAGCTGCGCAACCCCGCCAATTTCCCGCCAAAGTTCGTTCTTTCCCGCGCCTGTTTTGGTGGAGTACGGCAGGATTCGTTCGATGTGGAAGTGTTCTGCGAGCTTCTTGATAGAGTTCTGAAGCTGATTGTTCGATACCCGATCGCTCTTTGTCCCGACCACCACAAACCTGCGATTCTTGGAACGAAGCCATTCAATGAGTTGCTCATCACTGCGCTGCGGCGGAATGTTCGTGTCGATCAGTACGATCGACAGCACGAGTGAAGGGCGATGCTCAAGGTAAGGCTCGATGAACTTGGGCCACTCGGCGGAGATTTCCCTGGAGACCTTGGCGTAACCGTATCCAGGCAGATCCGCAAAGAGAAGTTCCGGAGCTGGTTTACCCGCGCGGCGAACCTGGAAAAAGTTGATGGATCGCGTGCGTCCTGGGGTCGAACTGGTCTTAGCGAGTTTTTCTCCGAGAAGAGAATTGATGAGGCTGGACTTGCCGACGTTCGAGCGTCCGAGGAACGCGATTTCTGGTGGCCCTGGAATAGGGAAGTGAGCGGCATCTATTGCCGACAGCATGAACTTCGCGTTGACCTTCACCTCACTATTCTAGCAATCAATTTCAGCGGAATACCCGATGGTGCATGCTCGAACGTGTATCCGGAGGATCAAGATTTCCGATCTGGAAGCGTTATGCTGCTCTGTTCACAAGTTCACCAACGCAGAGGACTGATGAAACTCACATCGCGACTGTGCTTGATTGTGGCGCTGCTATCAATTCCAACCTTCGGCCAAAATATATCTGCAAAAGACATTTATCAGCGAGGCTTGAATGCTTTTGCTGGAGGACCGCTATCGCGAAGCGATTTCCGCGGGGTCGATGATATTCGCAGAGCCGCCGATCTTGGCTATGCTCCCGCCCAGTTCGCAATGGGCTACATGCTGGAAACAGGAACCTATACTGGCAGCAACGTCAGCGATGCGGTGACCTGGTACCGAAAGGCGGCCGAACAGGGAGACCGGCTCGCACAGTGGAACCTGGGGCGCTGCTACTACACGGGAAGCGGTGTTGCGACTGATCTGGACAACGCTGAGCTTTGGCTGAAGCAGTCTGCCGAGCAGGGTGATCCTTTCGGTCAGTACCTGCTGGGAAGAGTGAAGCAGGATCGGTCCAAGTACGAGGAGGCGGCCCATTTTTTTGAGGACTCGGCGCGCCAGGGGTTGCCAGAAGCGCAGGTCCGACTGGCACGAATGTTGAAGGAAGGCCGTGCACCCGGCGGCGTAAACAAGTATG
>CAZBCQ010000014.1:35636-41745 GCA_964490255.1 uncultured Terriglobales bacterium
CGACTGGCACGAATGTTGAAGGAAGGCCGTGCACCCGGCGGCGTAAACAAGTATGGAGCCTATGTCTGGTTCCTGGCAGCGCAGGCGGCAGGCGACAATACCGTTGGCAACGACGTCAGCGAACTGGAAGGACAACTTGGGAGTACGTTGATCGAAAAAGCCAAAACCGAAGCGTACGATCTCAGCCAGCAAACGGCCCGGGTGGCAGTTGCCAGGGGATGCACCGGATGGCAAGGAGAACTGGACGCAATTCCACAAGCGCCGCCGGTCGCCATTCAGCAGTTCTGTCACTGAGTTTTATGTTGGTAGTCGGACGGAGCCCGGCGAAGGCCGCCGTTTGCTTCGTACTCGCAAGTGGAGCATCCTATTGGTATGCGCCTGCGCATGGAGACTCCGCCTCAAGTTTCAGGTACACGAACGCCGAAGGGTAGTGCTGGCCTTATTGTCGCCCTCATCATTGTGATTGTTGCGGCCGTAATGTCCTCTGCTGCGCGATGGTTCATTCTGATCAGTATCCCCATTGGACTGATTGCCGCACTCATTCTTCGGCTATGGAATAAGTACCGGCCCGTGAAGCCTGAAGACGTGGATAACCGGCCTTTGAAGCTGGATTGAGACCACTCGCATGGCAAAAAGAAAGGGTCCGCGCGCTGCGGACCCTTTGTAGTTTCTGTTGAAGCCTACTGATGAGCGGTTGCACCTTCTGATGTCGTAGGCATCGTGGGCAGCTGTTGCGGCACTTCCACCTCGACTGAAGGTAGCGGCCGTTCCAGAGCCAGTGCGAGAACGTCGTCCATGGTGTCGACGAAGTGCAGCTTCATCTCCCCCCGCAGGTTCTCGGGAACCTCGGCAATGTCCTTCTCATTTTCTTTCGGCAGGATCGCCTCGAAAATGCCGGCGCGATGAGCCGCGAGCAGCTTCTCTTTCAGCCCACCGATCGGGAGCACCTTGCCGCGCAACGTGATCTCTCCGGTCATCGCCAGATCGCGACGAACAGGAATCTTGCTGAGCGCGCTCGCAATTGCCGTAGCGATCGTAATGCCCGCCGAGGGACCATCTTTTGGAATAGCGCCCTCGGGAACATGCACGTGGATGTCAACATTGCGGTAGAAGTCGCGCGCGAGACCCAGGCGCTGCCAGCGCGAGCGAACGTAAGTCATCGCCGCTTGCGCCGACTCCTGCATTACATCGCCGAGTTTGCCGGTGAGGATCGGCTTGCCGCCCTTGCCTTCGACAACTGACGCCTCGGTGCTCAGAATCGATCCACCAACTTCGGTCCAGGCGAGTCCGGTGACCAGTCCCACTTCGCTCTTCTCGTGCGCGAGCGTGTCGCGGAACTTTGCAACTCCCAGCAACTCTTCCACGACGTCGGCCGTGACGTTGACGACGTACTTCTCGTCTTTCACCACGCGGCGAGCTACCTTGCGGCAAATGTTGCCGATCTCGCGCTCCAAGTTGCGGACGCCAGCTTCCCGCGTGTAGTTGCGGATAATGGCAACGATCGCGTCGTCGGTGAACTTGCAGTTCTTGTCGCTGAGTCCTGCCTGTTCCAATTGCTTCTTCACCAGGAACTGCTTCGCGATTTCCTTCTTCTCCGGCTCGGTGTACCCGTGCAACCGGATCACTTCCATGCGGTCCTGCAGGGCCGGAGGAATGGTGTGCATCACGTTGGCAGTGGCGACGAAGAAGACCTGCGAGAGATCGTATTCCACGTCGAGGTAGTGGTCCACGAACATGAAATTCTGTTCGGGATCGAGCACTTCGAGCAGGGCAGCCGACGGATCGCCACGGAAATCCATGGCCATTTTGTCGACTTCGTCCAGCATGAACACGGGGTTCTTCGTGCCCGCCTTCTTCATCATCTGGATGATCTGACCGGGGAGTGCGCCGATGTAGGTGCGGCGATGTCCGCGAATCTCGGCTTCATCCCGCACGCCGCCCAGCGACATGCGGACGAACTTGCGCCCGGTGGCCTTCGCGATCGACATGCCTAGAGAGGTTTTGCCGACTCCGGGAGGTCCGACGAAGCACAGGATCGAGCCTTTCGGATTCTTTACGAGCTGGCGAACCGCGAGAAATTCAAGAATGCGCTCTTTGATCTTTTCCAGACCATAGTGATCCGAATTGAGAACCTTCTCTGCGGTTTCGATGTTGCGGATTTCTTTAGATTTCTTCTTCCATGGAACGGCGAGCAGCCAGTCGAGGTAGTTGCGCGAGACGGTCGACTCAGCCGACATCGGCGGCATCGCTTCCAGCTTCTTCAGCTCCTGGATCGCCTTCTCGTGCACTTCCTTGGGCATGCCGGCGGTATCGATCTTCTTCTTGAGTTCGTCGTACTCGCTCTTCTCGCCGCGCCCCAATTCCTTCTGGATCGCCTTGATCTTCTCGTTGAGGTAATACTCTTTTTGCGCTCGCTCCATCTGCCGTTTCACGCGGGTCTGAATGGCGCGATCCATGTTCAGTTTTTCGATTTCGATATCGAGAACGTCGGCGATGCGATTCAGGCGCTCGGCGGGATCAAAGATCTCCAGCAGTTCCTGCTTTTCTTCGATTGAGAGCTGCAGGTTCGCGGCGATCGTGTCAGTCAGGCGCGACGGATCTTCCATGCGCACAGCCGCGATCATCGTCTCGTAGTTCAGCGACTGGCAGAGCTTCACGTACTGCTCGAACAACGACGTCACGCGCTGCATCGAGGCTTCGATCTGCGGTGTGACTTCGGTGGTGTACTTCACCGTGCGGACCGTTGCTTCGAAGTAGCCGTCTGTGTCGGTCACCTGCAGAATCTTGCCGCGCTCGACGCCTTCGACTAGCACCTTGATGTTGCCGTCAGGGAGCTTGAGGCTTTGGACGATGTTGACAATGGTGCCGACCTGGTAGATCTCGCTTGGCTTGGGCTCGTCGACACTGGCGTCATGCTGAGTCGCGAGAAAGATCTTCTTGTCTCCGGCCAGAGCCTCTTCCAGCGCACGTACGCTCGACTCGCGGCCGACCACGAATGGCGTCATCATGTAAGGGAAAATGACGACGTCGCGAATCGGCATCATCGGGAGCCGCTTGGTTTCGAATTTTTCTTTGGCCTGGGTCACCTAAACCGCCTTTGAAGAGGAAATGGCCGCTACTACCGGCGTTGCGTACTACCACAATTATAATGGCCGCCCGCGATATACAAGTTCAAACGAACAGCACTGCAGTGAGGTTATCCACAGCCGTATTGAAAGTCTGGATTCGTATTACTTTGGTTTCGCGAATCCAGGAGGTTTGGTCTTCGGACAACGCTTCCCAATGTGGCCCCATATCTTCGTTAACTACAAATTAACACATGCGGCTGCTTGCGGCAGCTGCGACACGGAACGACGTCGTAAAAAGAGAACGGGACGAACCTGAGTTCGTCCCGAGGTAGGTAATCGTGTAAGTTCTAGCCGGCTTTTTCCATCATCGCGAGGGAAACGTCGCGCTTCTCGACCATCTCCTTCGTCACCTCGAAGTCCTTTACCTTCTTCTGACTTGGCAGGTGATACATCAGGTCGAGCATCAACTCTTCGAGAATCATGCGCAGTCCGCGAGCTCCCACCTTGCGGTTCAGCGCTTCGCGCGAGATCGCTTTCAGCGCGTCATCGGTGAACTTCAGACGCACATTCTCGAACTCGAACAGCCGCTGATACTGCTTAGTGATGGCGTTCCGTGGACGGGTGAGGATCTCGACCAGCGCAGCTTCATCGAGATCATTCAGAATGCCCACGACAGGGAGGCGTCCAACGAATTCCGGAATCAGCCCAAAACGGATCAGATCCTGAGGTTCCGCCCGCTGCAGCATTTCGACATCGCGCTTACCTCCCGCTAGTGCCTCTGCCGAGGTGCCTGCGGGAGCCTCTTCTTGTTGTCCGGCCTTGAAGCCGAGCGACTTCTTGCCAACGCGGCGTCCTACGATTTTCTCCAGCCCCACGAACGCTCCACCGCAGATGAAGAGAATGTTCGTCGTGTCGACAGGCGTGAACTCCTGGTGCGGATGCTTGCGTCCACCTTGCGGCGGAACATTGGCGATGGTGCCTTCCAGGATCTTCAGCAGCGCTTGTTGAACGCCTTCGCCGCTGACATCGCGGGTGATCGAGGGGTTCTCGTCCTTGCGACCGATCTTGTCGACTTCGTCGATATAGATGATTCCGGTTTGAGTGCGTCCCACGTCGCCATTCGCTGATTGCAGCAGCTTCAGGATGATGTTCTCGACGTCCTCGCCGACATATCCCGCTTCGGTCAAAGTGGTAGCGTCGACGATGGCGAAAGGCACGTCCAGCATCTTGGCCAGTGTTTGCGCCAACAGTGTCTTTCCGGTGCCAGTCGGACCAATCAGCAGGATGTTGGACTTTTGCAGTTCAATTCCATCCGTGCGCTGGCGATTCATATGAATGCGCTTGTAGTGGTTATAGACAGCCACCGCCAGCTTCTTTTTGGTCTGTTCCTGGCCGATAACATATTGGTCCAGGAATGACTTCACTTCCTGTGGCTTGGGAAGATGGTCGGGCGCAGCCGCAGTGTGGGCTTCGGTACGATCGTCTTCCAGGATGGAATTGCAGACAGCGACACACTCGTCGCAGATATAGGCCCGGGGGTAATCGCTGGGCGAAGAAATTAGTTTAGCTACTGCGTCTTGAGACTTGTGGCAAAAAGAGCAGCGCAACAGCTCATCAGATCCGGATCTGGACTTCACTTTTACTCCTTGAGACCCTCATCCCGCCTTCGGCGTCGGGAATCAGATTTACATCACACAGCGCTGGTTCCTGGAATCTCCGCTGCCGAGATCCCAGGCGGGTAGCGCCTAACCCGCTTGCGACAGCATACCTCTATTTGGTCGGTTTGTAGATGATGTCATCTATGAGTCCGTACTCTTTTGATTGCTCGGAGTTCATGATGAAGTCGCGTTCTACGTCCTTCTCTATTTTTTCCAGAATCTGACCGGTATGCCGGGCCAGGATGTGGTTCAGAATCTCGCGCATGCGGAGAATTTCGCGTGCGTGGATGTCGATATCGGTGGCCTGGCCCGAAAGCCCGCCCATGATATGCGGCTGGTGAATCAAAATACGGGAGTTAGGAAGCCCGAATCGCTTTCCCGGGGCTCCCGCGGCAAGTAGTACCGCGCCCATGCTGGCGGCTTGGCCAATGCAGATCGTCATCACATCGGGCTTGATGAACTGCATCGTGTCATAAATCGCCATACCGGCGGTGATGGAACCACCAGGGGAATTGATGTAGAGATTGATATCCTTTTCCGGATCCTCAGCGGCGAGGAAGAGCATCTGGGCGATGATCAGGTTCGCAACCGTATCGTCGATAGGAGTACCAAGAAAAATAATGTTGTCCCGTAAAAGCCGGGAATAGATGTCGTAGGCCCGCTCACCTCGACCCGTCTGCTCAATAACCATGGGCACTAACATGTCCACCTGCCTACACTGCTGCCCGCCAACATCGTTTATATTGGGGGAGCTCATTGCCGGCGCTTTTGAGACGCCGGAAGACCTGAAAAATGGCCCGCTTACGCGGACCGGTTGTATAAGAAGTCGAGGGTTTTCTCGCTGCGGATTCTCGACCGGATTCTAGCGAGGCCCCCATCCTGTGTCAAACGACTGCGCACCGCTTCCACGGGCTGTTTTGCCTGCAATGCTAGGGCCTCAACTTCGGAGTTCAGCTCTTCATCGCTGACCTCCAGGTTTTCCTTATCCGCAATCTTTTCCAGCATCAGCGCCATCCGGACCTCACGCTCGGCTTGATCTCGCTGGCCAGCTCGCAGCCGTCCGAAATCCATCTTCTTCATGTCTTCCGGACGCATACCCTGCTGCGCGAGCGCGCGTAATCCGCGCTCCAGGCGAACATCGATCTGGTGCTCGACCATGGATTCGGGGACGGCGATCTCGTTCTGCTTGAGCAACTCGTCGACGATCTTGTCTTTGCCTTCGTGCTCGGCCTTGTGCTTCTTTTCCGATTCCAGATTCTCGCGCACGCGCTGGCGAAGCTCGCTAAGATCGGCGAATTGGCCAAGTTCCTTGGCGAAATCATCGTTGAGCTCGGGAAGGTGCTTCTGTTTCACACCCTTCACGGTGACGGAGTACTCAAAGGT
>CAZBCQ010000015.1:0-12403 GCA_964490255.1 uncultured Terriglobales bacterium
GACGCATGCCGGTGAGCGCGGCTCCAAACGATGCGCCGACTATGGCCATCTCGGCGATGGGCGTATCAATGACGCGTTCGCGACCGAAATGGTCAATGAAGCCTTCCGTGACCTTGAACGCTCCACCGTAGATGCCGATGTCCTCGCCGATGCAGAAGACAGTTGGATCGCGCTCCATTTCTTCCCAGATTCCCTGGCGGATGGCTTCGAGATAGGTTAATAACATACGAAGGGATGATGGTGTTACATTGGTTACACCCTAATGGTAGTCACGTACTTGCGGAAAAACTCTGAATATGCCACCATTCGGGCGCATCAAATATACACATGATAACTGACTTGCAAAAGCTATCGAAGGTCCTCGACGATTCCACGATGTCTCGTCGCGTTGCGAATAAGGTCCGCTATTATCGGCACCATATTGAAGACGAAATCAGGCAAAACGGCGAAGCGAAGATAACCGTCAATGGGCGTAGATATCGGATCGTGAGAGCACCTGAAAAATTAGTTCTAAAAGTTAGGAAGACAGGTTAGTAACTGTCTTCCTTTCAATGATCACTTTAGCCTTCACGTACTACGTCTTAGCCTATCTCCTCATACCAGCGGCACTCTTCAGGTGGTTCGCTTCAGCTTTTGTAACGCTCAGAAACTTCCAGCGATCAAAGAGCCAAGAATTTGCCTTCGCAGTGGGTACTGCGATTTTGCCGTTCTTGGCAGCTTGTTTACTGATCTACTCAGGAAGATGGATCTGGGCGTTCGCAGTTCAAACTGGATGGGAACAACGGTGGGCAGACTACAAACTGCTTTATCAGACTTTGGCGGATAAGTTCCCTGTAACAGACAAAGGAATTTCAGATTTTTGGATCGCTGTCGGCAGAGTCTGGCGTCGACAGGTGGACTTCCTTTCGTGTTACTACTTCCTTACATTGCTCGAGGCCGGAGTCTTCGCCATTTTGGTGCATGCGTACCCAGTGCTTAGGAGCAACAAGACGTACTCCTACTTGGCAAGGAAATTGGTGCTGCCACACCTGTCCGAATGGACCTTGCTTTTAACACCTTTCAACTTCAAGAACCAGCCTTCACGTGAGATTTGGCTCGATATTCTTTCGAGTGATGGGGTACTTTATCGTGGCCTGCTCGGTCAATTTTTCCTCGATACCAACGGATCCCTAACGGGACTGGTTCTATGGCCGCTGGAAGAGGATTCTGCCGGGAACTCACCAAGAAAGCCTCTCTCTGTAAGAGCCCGATGCGTTTCGACCGCGATGCCTACAAGAAAGCAAAGGACGCTGACGCAAATACAAAACCGAATGGCTTTTGGCGTTTTATTCCGAGCGGAGCCTTTTACATTCCCAAGGACAAGATTGTTAATCTGAACATTTCCTACGAAGAGTCTGGCCCCAACGAAACCTCGGTCGAAGCAACCCGGGAGTTAATCTTGAATGGTCTTGAGCTTCAGGTCGAGCTCTCGACGATGAACCTGTTGAACAAAAATAATCGGACCGCTGGTTATTCCATATCTCGCCAGTTTTTGCCGACACCCACTTCCACTAGCAGCGGCACGCGCAGCGGATGAACATTTTCCATTTCGTGCTTCACGAGCTGGCGCATGGTCTCGACTTCGTCCTCTGGAACTTCGAAGACAAGTTCGTCGTGGACCTGAAGCGTCATGCGCGATTTCAATCGACGCGACTGAATCTCGCGGTCGATGCGAATCATCGCCAGCTTGATCAGGTCGGCAGCGGTTCCCTGCAGCGGCGTGTTGACTGCTGTGCGCTCGGCGAATCCCCGCAGATTGGCATTCTTGCCGTTGATGTCTGGGATGGGACGCACCCGTCCAAAGAGGGTGAACACCTTGCCGTCGCGCCGGGCCTGTTCGAGAGTGCTGTCGATGAAGCGCCGGACGCCGCTGTACTTTTCAAAGTATGCGTCGATGAACTGCTTGGCTTCGCGGGGCTCGATACCGAGTTGCTGCGAGAGTCCGAAGGCAGAGAGACCGTAGACGATCCCGAAATTCACCGCTTTCGCTCGACGTCGGTGCTCGGCATCGACCATGAGCGGCGGCACGCCGAACACCTGTGAAGCGGTCAGGGTGTGAATGTCGTCGCCGCGGCGGAAGGCTTCGACGAGCAGCTTGTCTTCGGAGAAGTGCGCGAGCAGGCGAAGCTCGATCTGCGAGTAGTCGGCGCCGAGAAGAACGCAACCTTCTTCGGCGACGAAGGCGGCGCGAATCTCGCGGCCTAACTCGGTGCGAATGGGGATGTTCTGCAGGTTCGGATTTCTCGAGGAGAGGCGGCCGGTGGCAGCGTTGGTCTGATCGAAGGTGGTGTGGAGGCGTCCGGTATTTTTTCGGCAGAGGATCGGCAGCGCATCGACGTATGTCGATTTCAGCTTCGAAAATTGCCGGTACTCGAGCACCAGGCGAGGAACTTCGTGTTCGGCAGCGAGGTTTTCAAGCACGTCGACCGCAGTGGAAATAGTCTTGCCCTTGCCATACTTCACCGGCTTGGGAAGATTCAGCTGGTTGAAGAGCACGTCCCCAAGCTGGCGCGGCGAGTTGATGTTGAACTTCGTTCCAGCCTTCTCGTAAATTTCTCGCGCCTTTTCGTCGACCTGAAGCTGCAGCCGCTGCGACATTTCCGCCAGCACATCGCAATCGATCTTTACGCCGGCGTGCTCCATTCGAAATAGGACAGGGACGAGAGGGAGATCGATCTCGTCATAAACCTTGGTGAGATCGGATTCTTCCACTTCCTTGCGCAGAGCTTCCGTCAGACGGCCGGCGACGTCGGCGGCTTCGGGCAGCGTGCCGGAAAGCTTCAGATTGAAGCGGCGCAACGCAACTTCAGGCAGGCGATGGCTCGAATACGTGGGATCAAGCAGATAGGAGTACAACATCGGATCGTGATGGACGCCCTCAAGCCGGAGGTCACGCTCGGCGAAGACGTGCATGGCGGACTTGAGGTCATGGACCGTCTTCGGGAGCTGCGAGTCTGAGAGAACTTGTCGCAGACGAGAACTGATTTCGCTGGAGTTGAGCTCAGCGCTGAGCGCCTGGCCGTGTGCGGCGGACAAAGCAAGATGTAATGGCGTGTTGCTCCCACCCACGGCAAAAGAAGCCGAGGGTGGGGCACCCAAGACTTGTGACTGGGCGAAATTCAGCATGCCAGAGGCGTGCTCTTCAGCTGCTGGCGCTTCTTCGGCCACTTCCAATTCGTCTTCCTCTGCTACCGTCGCGGGCTGAATGGTCGCGTCAAGGGCGATCGCCAAGGGGGCATCGGCAGAAACGGACGACACCATCTTGTCCAGATCGGCAGCGGACTTAGCTTCGCCATAATCAACCTTGCTGAGATCGACCCCGGTGACTAGCTCCTTGATCAGCGACGTGAACTCCAGTTCGGTGAATAGAGCGCGAAGCGCCTCGTTGTCGGGCTCGGCGGAGCGCATGGAGTCGAGATCAAGTTCGACGGGAACATGTGTATCGATCGTTACGAGATCGCGGCTCCAGAGGATCGTGTCTTTGTTCTGCTGAAGCGATTCGCGATAGGTCTTCTTTTCGACTTCGGCAGCGTGCTCAAGGAGATTGTCGAGTGAGCCGAAGCGCTGAATCAGATCGACGGAGCCCTTGTCGCCGATACCGGGGGCGCCGGGGATATTGTCGATGGAATCTCCCCGCAGCGCCATGACATCGACGACCCGCTCGGGGGGAACACCGAGGATTTCTTCCACCTTGGCGCGATCGCAAATCAGGTTGTCCTTGGGCGGATTCAGGACGCAAACCTTCTCGTTCACGAGCTGCAGCATGTCCTTATCGCTGGAAACAACGTAGACAGGATGCGATTGCTCGGAAGCCTGCCGGGCGAGCGTGCCGATGACGTCGTCGGCTTCGAACCCGGGCATCTCGATAATGGGGATGCGGTACGCCTCGAGCGCACGGCGAATATAGGGCACCTGCTGCGCAAGATCGCCCGGCATTTCGGAGCGATTCGCTTTGTAGCCCTTGTATTCGATCTCCTGGAAGCTCTGGCTCTTCAAGTCGAACTTGCGAACCGAAGTCACGGTTGAAGCCTGTTCGTCTCGAAATGTGCGGTGTGGCGTATCGAAGACGGCGGCCAGGTACTCGGGGTCGAAATCGTCGCGCAGCTTGCGGAGCATGTTGATGAAGACATAGCTGGCGCTGGTGGGAACGCCCGTCTTCGTGGACATGGGCCGCTGGCGCGCCATGGCGTGATAAGCGCGAAAGATGAAGGAAAACGAGTCGATGAGAAAGATGCGCGGGTGGGTAGATTTCTTACCAGTCGGCGAGGGTTTACCATTGGTTCGCTCGACGACGGACGCCGCGCTCGAGGCTTTGGACTTCGAGCCACCGCCCTCTGCTTCGGGGAAGGGTGGGCCACCCACGGGTTTTGCGGATTTTTTTCGAGGCGCCAAAGAATAAGTTTAGCAGCCTCGGGCGGTTCGAATCCCGGCGGATTGGGAAGTGGGCGGCCAGGCAAGATTGCCCGTCCTACAGCTACACGCGAGTGGCAGCTGGGAGGATGCGGTTGCGCCCGGCCTGCTTGCCGGCGTAGAGAGCTTCATCGGCGGCACGGACGAGGTCGTCGCGCGTGGTTCCATTCTGAGGGTAGGAAGCAACGCCACCAGTGACAGTGACCTTGCGCGAGACGCCCGGGAAGTGCCAGTTCTCGATTACCTGGCGCAGTTTCTCGGCGACCGCCAGCGCGTGATCCCCCGTTGTTTCAGGAACGATGATGGCGAATTCTTCTCCGCCGTAGCGGCAGGCTACGTCAGCCTTACGCAGTTGGGACGAAAAGACTGCCGAAACCTGGCGCAGGACTTCGTCCCCGAGCAGGTGTCCGAACTCGTCGTTCAGCTTCTTGAACTGGTCGATGTCGAGCATGATGACGGACATCGATCCGCGATAGCGCTGGGCACGTTCGATCTCTTCCATGATGCGGATTTCGAAGAAGCGTCGATTAAACATACCGGTAAGCCCGTCGACATAGGCCATCTGACGCACTTTCTCAAAGTAGTGCGCGTTCTGAATGGCATTCGCGGAGATGTCGGCGACCGATTCCAGTGGAGCGATGTCGGCCCGTTCGAACGCATTCTTGCGCGAGCTTTCGAGCGCCAGCACACCAATCAACTCACCGAGAGAGACCAGCGGGATGCAGATCTCGGAACGAGTCTCCTGGAAGCCCACGACATAGTCAGAAACGGTGGAAACATCGTTCTCCACCACGGTGGTGCGCGACTCGATGGCACGGCCGGACAGACCCGTATGCGCCGGAATGGCCGCGCCCTCAGGGATCGTAGGGGTCAGTCGTCCATGGTGGGCCTTAACAACCAGCGAATTCTCTTCGCGCAGCAGCACGGAAACGTGGTCGACCGGGAAGGACTGCAGCAGCAAGCTACACACCTTGTCGAGCAGTTCGTCGAGATCGAGAACCGCGGTGGCCTGCTTAGCGATGTAGTTGATGGCTTCGAGTTGTGCGGCCTTGCGCTGCTCCAGCGAATATAGCCGGGCATTCTGAAGAGCAATTGACGCCTGCGTGGAAAAAAGTATCAGCAGGTCGGAAGTTTCGGAATCAAAAAAGTCCAGCTGATCGCTCTGGCAATCGAGAACGCCAACGACCTCATCGCGAACGAGCAGCGGAATAGACAATTCGGAGCGCGTGCTTGCGATGGCGTTGAGGTAGCGCGGATCCTTGGTCACGTCCGGAGCATAGATAGGGCCCTTCAACTTTGCCGAGTTGCCCACTAACCCGACACCCAGCGGTATCTGCAATGGCATGTCGCTGTTGTCCCAGCCGGCGTGAGTGCGAAGGTTCAGGGCTCCGGTTTCGTGATCGATAAGGAATATCGCCACGCGATGCAGATGGAAATAGTCCTGCACGATCTGAACGATGTGATTGAGCACTTCGTCCAGGTCAAAGGTGGAGATCACCGCCTGGCTGGCGTCGTAAAGTATGGCAATTTTCTGCATGTTTGCGAGACGACATCCGCCGACATCGGCGGTCACGACCTGGGGAGAGCCCCGGAATTTACGTGCTTTTCCTGGGGATTTGAGTGTAGCAAGTCCGACCCGGAGGCTCAAGGACCCTTAGTAACGTCAGTGCGTTTGGTCTTGCGCGAGAACAGCTCGATGGCGCCATACGCAACAACGCAAACCCAGAAATCGATTACCAGGCCAAGATCGAAGTGGGGCATGCCATGCGAAGACAGCCCGGCGTGGCGGGCTATCGGCGGCAAGACCGGCATGAGAAGCAGGAAGTAAATCGCATTACCAACGAGAACTGCCGCCAGCGACTTGTAGAAGTTCTTGGGTAACATCCCTAATTACTTTTGACACCGTTTCTGGCAGGTTGGCTGTCTGATTTTTGAGTTCCTGCAAAATGGTAATCCGGCTCGAGGCTCATGTTGCTATCCCGCGGGCGCCCAGAAGGCGTGAAGGGGTGTCCACCCGAACAAGAGTGTTAAGCTGCTAGTTTCCATGGCAATGCTGGAACTGGACAGCCAGGTGCAGTTCGTGAAGGGAATCGGCCCTGTTCGAGCCGAAGCGCTCGCTGCTAAAGGCATTTGCACGCTCGAAGACCTGCTGTACTATCTGCCTTTCCGCTACGAAGACCGATCCAATCCGCGGCGCATCTCCGACCTGCGCGCGGGTGAGATGGCAACGCTGATCGCGGAGGTGCGTACGTCGGTGCTGCTGCGCACCCGCCGCATGCCCATTTTCGAGATGACGGTGGGCGAGGTAGGCGACAACGCGCCTCCTGCCTTCGGGAAACCGCGCGCCAGGATCAAGTGCCTGTGGTTCAACGCTTCCTATCTGAAAGACCGATTCCATGCGGGTGACATTCTGGCGCTCTACGGAAAAGTGGAGGAGGACAAGCGCGGACGCGGGTTGCAGATCATGCAGCCACAGATTGAAGTCCTGCAAGAAGCGGGGGAGGAGAAGACGGATCCGAAGGAGTCGCTGGAAACGGGAAGAATCGTGCCAATTTACGAGGCAATCGGAAAACTGACCTCGCGCTGGTTCCGGCGGGCTGTACGTACGGGGCTGGAAGTGCTGAATCCAGAAATCCCGGAGGTCCTGCCGACCCCGGTGCGGCAACGGAATGGCTTGATCGATCGAAAGGACGCGTTCTGGAGAGTGCACTGGCCCGATCCCGAGGAGTCCATGGGAAAGTTGCAGGCGTCGAGAAGTCCGGCGCATCTGCGGCTCATTTTCGAGGAGCTGTATTTCCTGCAACTCGGCCTGGAGTTGAAGCGGCGAAGCATGCGCGCGCAAAAAGGCATCGAGTTTCGGCTGGACGATAAAGCTCGTGAGGCGATTAAACGCATTCTTCCCTTCCATCCGACTGCGGCGCAAAAACGGGTGCTGCGGGAGATTGCTACGGATATGGGCGGGCCTTTGCCGATGCGTCGGCTGCTGCAGGGCGATGTGGGGTCGGGCAAGACGATTGTCGCGTTTCAGGCGGCGATCATCGCCATTGAAAACGGGTACCAGGTGGCGCTGATGGCGCCGACGGAAATCCTGGCTTCTCAGCATTTCCTGAATGCGCGGCGCGTGCTGGAGCATGCAGGGTACCGCATCGTGCTGCTGACCGGATCGTTGGAGCAGGACCGAAAACGCGCGGTACGGCGGCACATCGCGCGCGGGGATGCACAACTGGTAATTGGGACGCATGCGCTGATCCAGGAGACCGTGGAGTTCGACCGTCTGGGGCTGGTGATTGTGGACGAGCAGCATCGGTTTGGCGTGATGCAGCGGCTGAAGCTGATGAAAAAAGACACTGCCGAGACCGGCGAGCCCGATGTGTTGGTGATGACGGCGACGCCGATCCCGCGGACGCTGGCGTTAACGCTGTACGGCGAGCTCGACGTCAGCGTGATTGACGAGCTTCCGCCGGGACGTTCTCCGATCGCGACCAGGCGTGTGTCGGACGACCGGTCAGGCGAGGTATTTGACTTCGTACGCAAGCAGGTTGCGGCGGGACATCAAGCGTACGTCGTCTATCCGGTGATCGAGGAGGGTGGTGAGAACGATCTAAAGCCGGCGATCAAGATGTATGACGAGATCCGCAAGCGCATTCTGCCGGGACTGCGAATTGGCCTGCTCCATGGGCGCATGCCTGCCGACGACAAAGACGTCGTGATGCAGAGGTTCAAGCGCGGCGATATCGATGTGCTCGTTTCAACCACAGTGATTGAAGTCGGCGTAGACGTTCCAAACGCGACTGTAATGGTCGTTGAACATGCGGAACGCTTCGGTTTGTCGCAACTACATCAGCTGCGTGGCCGAATCGGACGCGGAGCAGCGAAGTCGTACTGCATCCTGATGACGACCGGAAAAGTATCAGAAGTGGGCGACCAGCGACTGGACACCATGGTGCGCACACAGGACGGGTTCGAGATCGCGGAGATGGATCTGCAACTACGCGGGCCGGGAGAATTCTTTGGGACTCGGCAGGCGGGCATGCCAAGCTTCCGGGTAGCGAACCTGCTGCGCGATCGCGAAATATTGGAAGCGGCAAAGAAAGAAGCTGCGTGGACGCTGAGTGGAGCAAAAGAAGTCCCTGCCGGTGAGGTCAGCCGAGCGCTGGTGCATCTGCGAACGAATTGGCAGAGGCGGTATGGGCTGGTGGAAGTCGGATGACCGCGGCTCCCAGGTCAGCTTCGCACTGTTGGCTTCGAGAAAAGCGAAGCGAACCCGGGATGCCGCTCCACGTCATTGCGGATTCTGGTTCGTGTTCTGATCCTGGGATTGATTCTGGTCTTTGTTGTCGGTGTCGCCCTTAGCCTTGTTGTCGAGTTTGCTGCCAACCGACGAGAGGCCGCTACCAACCTTTTGCACGCCTTCTTTGGCTAGTGATTCGGTGCCTTTCCCTACTTTCTTCGCGCCGCTGGCGGTTCCTTCGCCCAGAGCCTTGCCGGCTTCCACAGGATGCCCTTCCTTAATATCGTGACCAAAGGCCTTTCCACCGCGACCAACGTCACCCGGAGCCGCACTGAGAGTCTCAGGTCCACCCACGTTCAGTTTCGTCAGGGTGTCGGCGTTGAGACTGCCAGTCTGCTTGAGACCTTGGTCGGCCTGGAATTTCGAGGTGGCGGCACGCGTTTGCGGGCCGACAATGCCGTCCACAGGGCCAGTCTGATAGCCACGGTCTGCCAGGGCTTTTTGGGCAGCCTCAACAGTCTTCTTGTTTACCTTTACGTTCTTTGGCACCGGTTTGACCACCGTATCCTGGTGGGTATCGACGACGGTCGTGCCGCTCGGCGCAGTGTTGTTGTTTTGCGAGTTGTTCGCATCCTGCTGGGCTACGGCGAATGACGCAAGTCCTAGAGTCAGGCCAGCAGTGAGTAGCAGTCGTTTCATAAAACACTTCTCCCGTTACGGCTTATGATGCGGGCGGTGGGAAGGGTTTTGTCTGGAACCCGGGGTGAGTCCGGGCTAGTGACGATTCGAGGCTTAGTGGCTTGTTCCCGCCGGAAGTTTCTGCGCGACCGTGCGAATCAGAGAAGGCGGAGGATTAAAGGTTTCTGTATCGTGGCCCTTGATGGCCACCTTCATCAGATCCATCCATGCAGGCAGAGCTGCTTCGGCGCCAGTTTCCTTCGGGCCAAGTGTCTTTTTCTCGTCGTAGCCGACCCAAACTCCGCAGGTTATGGAAGGTGAGAAGCCGACGAACCAAGCGTCAGTGAAGTCATTGGTCGTCCCAGTTTTTCCGGCTAGTGGATGCTTGATCTTGCTGGCGGCGAGACCGGTACCATGCTGGATGACGCCTTGCAGCAACGAAGTCATGACGCGGGCAGTCCGGGCGCTGACGACATCTTCAAATTGCGGGTAGTTGTCTTCGAGCGCGCGTCCATTTGCGTCTTCAACCTTGCGGATCATTCGCGGAACGGCACGAACACCATCGTTCGGGAAGGTAGTAAACGCGCTGGTCTGCTCCATCAAGGTTAGATCCGCAGCGCCGAGCGCAACCGGAAGTACTGGCGGAATCGGTGAGGTGATGCCGAACTTGCGTGCGTAGTCGATCACCGTCTTAATGCCGAGGTCGGATGCGATCTTCAGCGCGGGGATGTTACGCGAATCCGCAAGCGCATGACGGATGCTGATGTTGCCCTGAAATTTGCCGTCATAATTGTGCGGCGTGTATGGTCCCGAGGCAGTCGGAAAATTGACGGGCGCGTCGAGAATCAGGTCGTCGGGCGCGATCTTCTCCTGGTCGATGGCGGCTGTGTAGACATAGGGCTTGAACGACGATCCCACCTGCCGCTGCGCCTGCGTGGCACGGTTGAACTTCGATACATCGAAATCACGGCCGCCGACCATGGCCTTCACGTCGCCGTTGGAGTTGTCGATCGCGAGCAGCGCACCTTGCGTTCCCGAATCCTGTTCAAGCGAAACGCGCGCGGTGCCATCGGGCGCGAGCGAAAGCACTTTGACGTAAACGATGTCGCCGCGCGAGAGAATCTCGTTGCAGGACTTGTGTCCGGTCCAGGCATAGTCAGCCGGAAGTAAGCTCGCCCAGTGCTTTCCGAACTTTACGTCCGCGTGCGTCCCGTACACCGTCGTTACCAGCGCGTGTACGTAGCTGCCTTCGTGCACTGGAGTATCCCAGTCAGGATGTTCGTACTTGGATATGTCGGCCGCTTCAGCGTTAACGTTCGGCAGTGATGCCTTCCAGCCGTGCCGGCGCTCGTATGCAGCGAGAGCGTCGAGCACTGCCTGATTCGCGGCAAGCTGCAATTCCGAATTCAGCGACGTGTACACGCGCAGGCCGCCCTCGTGCACCTCTTCGCTGCCGTACTTCTTCTCGAGATAGCGCCGGACTTCTTCTACGAAATACGGCGCGAGCGAGTTGGGATCGCTCTGAATGCGCAGTCGCAACGGCGTGTTCTTCGCGCGCATAGCCTCTTCTGCCGTGATCTTGCCGTCTTCCAGCATGTTATTGATCACGATGTTGCGCCGGCGCACCGCCTTCTCGGGATAATTGATAGGCGAATATCCGCTGGGCGACTTCGGAAGACCGGCCAGCACCGCGGCTTCTTCAAGCGTGAGATCCCTGGCGTGCTTGCTGAAGTAGTATTCGGAACCGGCTTCGAAGCCGTACACACCGTGGCCGAGAAAAATCTGGTTGGCGTAGAGGGTGAAGATTTGCGGCTTGGTGAAGCGTCGCTCGATCTGGATCGACAGCAGTATCTCTTGAGTCTTGCGGTGAAACGTCCTCTCCGGCGAGAGGAAGAGGTTGCGCGCCAACTGCATGGTGAGCGTCGAAGCTCCCTGGGCGCGGCGTCCTGAATCGAAATCGCGATAGGCGGCACCGGCTGCGCGCCAGAAATTCACGCCCCAATGCTTCTCGAAGTCCTTGTCCTCGGTGGAAATGATCGCGTCGCGCAGAACCTTAGGGAGATCGTCGTAAGTGACTACGACGCGCCGCTGCATGGCGAAGGATCCGATGATCTTGCCGCGGTCGTCGTAGATCTCTGTAATCGAACTGGGACGATACTGTTCGAGCTGCGTGATTTCCGGAAGGTCGGTAGCGTAGACGACAAGCAGCCCTGCAAACGCGCCCACCGCAGCAGCCGCCAGCACCAGGAGTCCGAAGACTACCGAACCTACCAGGCGCTTTCCCGCCATTTCAACCGGAGGAAGGTCTTTTACTAGACGCGTCATTGCGCAGTTACCCGGGATCCCCGGCGAGCCTTCGTCTGGCTCTGTGGGGTGGAGTTCCGGAGGGGAAACTGCGATCAGCATAGCACGGAGCGGCGAGCCAAACGGTGACCAGATGGGCATGGTCGGGTGATCTCAGAGGTTCGACTGAGAGGAGATCAAGGAACTTCGGGGTGGCCGGACCGTGTAGCGGGTAGCCTGCGCATCTAACCTGAACTTCTTTGCAGTAGATATTCCGGAGAAGTATCACAACGCGAGGTAACGAGAACCGCGGCTCTCCGCCCTTCGATTTCGTAACTTTTCGTTCCCACACTGGAGGGTTTAAGCCGAACATCTCTGAGCAAAACCGCTGGAGGACAACACCGGAATTGTGACTTCCATCTGAGGCAAGTAGCAAGACAATCCACATTTACATCGAGGGGTTCCGTGGGCATCCGCTTGAAGTGTTTCTTCATTCTGTGCACGTCGGTTTGCATCGTCCTGTTCTTCAGTGTGCTTGTGGGTTGCGGCGGCGGTACCTCGAGCTCCGCGAACGGCAACAACAATCCTTCAGCAACCCCGAATGGTGGCAGCAACGGATCAGGAGGTGGTATTGGCTCGGGTGCTTCGGGAACCGGCAGCGGCTCTGGTTCTACAGGATCAGGGTCGCCAGGAGGATCTGGTTCCGCAGGATCTGGTTCCGCAGGATCTGGTTCCGGCGGTTCGAGTTCAGGCGGCGGGACC
>CAZBCQ010000015.1:12503-35480 GCA_964490255.1 uncultured Terriglobales bacterium
AGGATCTGGTTCCGCAGGATCTGGTTCCGGCGGTTCGAGTTCAGGCGGCGGGACCGGAAGCAGCGGTTCGGGATCAGGCTCTGGCGGGACAGGCTCCGGAAGCGGATCAGCGGCAAGTTTCGTTTCATTCGTGTACACGGCGGGCGCGAACGCAATTACTGGATACGGGGTAAACGCGGACGGCTCGCTTGTCGCGGTGCCGAATTCTCCCTACACGGCTAACACAAATACATACCTTGTCACCAACGGCGCGGACCTTTACACCGCGAATTCTTCAGGTAACACGTTGGACATTTATTCGCTGAACCGCTCGGACGGCTCGCTGACGGCAGCAGGAACGGTCAATGCACTGGCAGGCAATCCCATGTCAGGTGCGCTCGTCAGTTCGCTCTCCATGGACCATAGCGGAACCTCTGTGTACGCGGGAACGAATGACGGCGTCGGTGACAATGGGTTCAATCTGTTCCAGGTCGGCGCCAATGGCACCCTCACCCAGAAGCAATATTTTGGATCTGGCGAGGATTACGGCGGCCCGTTGGCTTTCGCGTCGAATAACAAATATCTGTACGGCGACAGCTGCTATAAGGCTGCCTGGCAACTCTATGGTCTGCAGCGCGCGAGTGATGGCACGCTGACATCTCTGGATATTGGCGCGCAAAATGGTCCGCCGGTCGTGGGCCGGAATAACTACAACGGCTATTGTCCTTACGCTCTGGCGGCTTCGGCCAAAAACTATCTCGCGGTTTCTTACGCATCGATCGGAACATCACAGCCCTACCAGTTAGAGACATTCGCAATCAATAGCGATGGGACTTTGACTGCAATCGCGACTTCGCAGGCGACAACCGCGTCGAACACGGGCAACGGCGGGCCGGGCGCTATTGCGATTCAATTCGATCCGACTGGCACATATCTCGCAGTCGCCGGAAATGGAGGCGTGCAGATCTTCGCCATCGACGCGGGCGGGAATCTTTCTGGAGTCGGAACGCCACAAGACGCGGGTGTGAACTTCCAGAATGTGGCGTGGGACAATTCTAATCACGTGTTTGCGACGTCAAACAACCAGTTGTACATCTGGAATGCGACCAATGGGCAGTTGTCGCCAGCAACCGGTTCTCCATACTCAGGTGCAACAGGATTGATTGTGTTGCCGCTGAAATAAGCGCCCGAACTATGCCCGGGGGTAGCACGGAGTGGCGGAGGGAGACGGTGACTCGTAGGGGATGAACCGTGAGCGGATGCCGTAGTGCAGAGTAGAGCGGTTGCCGATCTTTGTGTCCGCCCGGCAATTCTCAATGCGGATAGAATTGGCAACTGCGAGGTGTAATTTTGCTACTCGCAGCGGGCACGAAGCTAGGACCGTACGAAATCCAGTCCCCTCTGGGCGTCGGCGGGATAGGTGAGGTCTATCGTGCGCGCGACACGCGACTCGACCGCACTGTCGCGGTGAAAGTCCTATCCGGGCACCTGTCGTCAAACCCGCACCAGCGGAAGCATTTCGACCGAGAGGCGCGTGCCATATCCGGATTGCAACATTCGCACATTTGTACCCTGTATGATGTCGGCCATCAGGACGGCACCGATTTCCTGGTTATGGAATATCTGGACGGCGTTACGCTCAACTGCCTGATCAGCCGTGCCCTGAAGATAGATCTGGTGCTCGACTTCGGAGTTCAGATCGCAGACGCACTCGAAGCGGCGCATGCCCGGGGAATCATTCATCGTGACATCAAGCCAACAAACATCTTTGTCACTCGACAAGGGCAAATCAAGCTGCTGGATTTTGGGCTCGCCAGGATCATCGAGCCCAAAATACAAGGGCTGGCGACGGGGACTGCCGGTAAAACCCTGAGTTTTTACACGGTAACGGAGGCGGGGATTCCACTGGGAACCTTGGCCTATGTGTCGCCAGAGCAGGCTCGCGGTGAAACGCTCGACCCCCGCTCCGATCTATTTTCTTGCGGGGCGGTACTCTACGAGATGGCGACCGGCAAACCAGCTTTTGCTGGCCGGACCTTTGGCATTACTTTCGATGCGATCTTAAGTCACCAGCCAGTTCCAGCGGGACAACTGAACCCGGCGCTACCGCCGCAAATGGAGAACATCATTGGGAAGGCGCTGGAAAAAGACCGCGAGTTGCGTTACCAGAGCGCTGCCGAGGTGCACGCGGATCTGACACGCCTGAAGCGAGATCTGCAGCCCGTTGTGGACGTGCGCGGTCCGTCAATTGGTCGGGTGGGGACAGGCACACGGCGGCGAGCAAACCGCGCCAGCCATGCGCTGCTACCCAGTTTGGCGGTACTGGCTATCATCATCATCGCTGCGTTGATTGCGCAATGGCTTAGCCGCACTGGTCGCGCCCACCAAATGTCCTTCGAAGGGATGAAGATCAGCCGCCTGACGGCCAGCGGCAATGTGCAGAGCGCAACGCTTTCTCCCGACGGCAAGTATGTCAGCTACGTTACCGAAGACGGGGGCAAGTACAGCATCTGGTTACGACAGATCGCCGCGCCGGGTGCGGTGCAGATCGTTGGGCCCTCTGACTTGCCGTACGACGCCCCGGTATTTTCGCCCGACGGGACAAATATCTACTATCTCCGTCAAGTGGAACAACAAACGGTGGGCGACCTCTACAAGGTGTCTGCGCTAGGCGGCACCCCACTGAAGGTTATCCACGACGTTGATAGCCCGGTTACGTTTTCGCCCGATGGTCAACACATCGCGTTCGCGCGCAATCGCCCCGAGGAAGCGGCCAGCCTGCTCATCACTGCCAAACCTGATGGCAAAGGTGAGCGGGTGCTGGCGAAACACACCATGGGTGGCCTCTTCTCTTCATTGGCGTGGTCTCCTGACGGTAAGAAAATCGCATGCACAATCGCGATCTTTCCTCCCTCAATGTATTCGATCGGTTTCGGGCGTACGGAACTGGTGCTGGTGTCCGCTGAAACCGGAGCGATCACGCCCATACCGGGCCCAAACTGGCGAAATGTCGGCAGCGTGGCGTGGTCAGGAGAGGGATCCGGTCTGGTCTTAAGCGGTGAGCAGGAGACCAGTGGCTCCGGTGTCAGGCAACTGTGGTATCTGGCATACCCGACGCGAGAGCTGCGCCGCATCAGCAACGACTTGAATGACTACAGCGTAATCGCCGTTGCGTCGGATCATGTTGCAGCCGTTGAGAGCGAGGTTCATTCGTCTATTTATGTCGTGCCAACGGGCCAGAGCGCGCGTGCTCAGCAGATCTCGGCAGGCAGCACCCGGAACGACGGAGCCTGGGGCCTGGACTGGACTCCGGATGACAAGCTGGTATATACGTCGGGCATCGCCGGACGCGATGACTTGTGGGTGATGGCTGCCGATGGAAGTCACGTGATGCAGTTGACGGCCAACGCAGGTCAGAACATTGGGCCCTCGGTTACACCTGATGGGCGTTCAGTCCTCTTTGCTTCCACGCGCATCGGGGGCAAACTCACCATCTGGCGCATGGACATCGAGAGCGGCGAGACGAAGCAGTTGACCAGCGTGCCGGGAGACATGCAGCCGCGTCCCAGTGGCGATGGTCGCTTGCTGGTGTATGCATCGCCGGGACCGGCAAAACCGCACATCATGAAAGTACCCATCAACGGCGGCGAACCGGCACCGGTTAGCGAAGCAATCGCCATGTCCCCCGCTGTTTCTCCAGACGCCAATTGGATCGCATTTTACTATCTGGATGTAGAAACACAGGGTGGAATGAAAATAGGTATTACTCGGTTCGATGGAGGGCCTGTTCAGACCCTCCCTGTTCCGTCCGACACGAGCGTCATGGCAGGATTGTCCTGGTCCCGTGACGGTCGCGCGCTGCTTCACGTTGAAACCCACCGTGGGGTCGACAATGTTTTTGCCCAGCCGATCTCAGGCGGCCTGCCGAGGCAACTGACGCGATTCGGTTCGGACCACATCTTTAGTTTCGCCCTGTCACAGCGTGGAAAGCAGCTTGCTGTAGCCCACGGCACCATTAGCAGCGACGTCGTGCTAATTACTTTCAAGTGAGCACGCGTTGCCTATACCGCTAGCTCACCGTCCTGAACGGCAAGATCACCGCCGTATGACCCAGCGGAAATTCAGTCCATACTTCCAGAGATCTAATGTCATCGGGCAAGATCCAACGAGTGAGCCCGCAGAGACATTTGGACTTCAGAAAGGGGTCGGAGACGTGGGGCTGAGGATTTGTAGAACGCAGCACAGCTACGCGCTGGCTGCAGCCTAAGCACGTGTAGCCTACGCAAGTGATTTGCTTGGACCAAATCGGCAAGTGATCACTTCCTCAGTTTCAATTTGTGCGGGTAGATATCCCTAGTTGTAACACAGTGCCCGGTTCGGCAGGAGAGGAATCTCCACCGCAAGCAAGGAAACCGGGCGGTTCCTCCGGCGTATAGACGGTTGCGAATGCCGAATCAACTTCTGGAACCTTTCTAACCGGTTCGACGTACCTTGGCAGATTGGAATCCGAATTTGAAGGAGGTCTCTTTGGAACCCCGACTCGGGAAGTGTCTGCAGATCATCTTCTTGCTTGCGCTGTCCATTGGCGCGGTCGCCCAATCGCCCGCTCGACCTGCCATGGTCAGTAAGGGCGCCGTGCCAGACGAGCTCTTTCAAACGATCTCGCAGCTCGACAAGCAGGTTTTCGATGCCATCGACCGCTGCGACATGAAGACCGAGGCGTCGTTCTGGACCAACGACGCGGAGTTCTATCACGACAAGAACGGACTGCTGGTGGGCGGTCCGCAAATCGTAGATGCTATCAAGAACAATCTCTGTGGAAAGGTGAAACGGGAGTTGGTACCCGGAACGCTCGAAGTTTATCCGTTAGAGGGCTACGGCGCAGTTGAGATCGGAGTTCATCGATTCCTTCATCCCTGGGCGCAGGACCATGGCGTTGTCGGCGAAGCGAAGTTCATCCATGTGTGGCAGCACAAAGATGGCACATGGAAGATCAAGCGCGTGATCAGTATCGACCATCACGCGGCGAACTAGGCAAGCAGCGAAGACACATCCTTGCCGGCGCTCGCGATGACAACAGAATCGATCGAGAAATTGAGAGACCCGCGGCGGGCGAGGACGACCGCACCACCACCCACGCAAACAAAAGCCCCGACTCCTTAATACGGAGTCGGGGCCAATGTCTGCGTTACTGAAATGCTCTAGGCGGCTTTCTTGCTCTGCGTCTCCAGGACTTGGATCGCACGCTTCAACTGCTCATCATTCTGAGGCGTGCGTTGCTTCTTCTCAGGTTCAGAGGGATTGTTTTCGTCCTCGTCGGGGAGAACAAAATCATCATTGTTATCGGCAACAACGATGTTGGGCGTGATAGCCGTATCCTGGATCGCCTTGCCATTGGGAGTGTAGTACTTCGCAACAGACAGGATCAGAGCGGAACCGTCGGGAACGTCGATCACCTTTTGGATCGAACCAACACCGAAGGTCTTGTCGCCAACGATGTCAGCGCGATTGTTTTCCAGAAGCGCTCCAGCCAGGACTTCCGCCGCGCCAGCCGTTCCCTTGTTTACGAGAACAACCATTGGGAGATCGGTGACCCTCTTCTGCGGATCGGCAGTAAAGTTCTGCCGCGGATACTTCTGGCCTTCAAGATAAGCAATGGTCCCGTGATCCAGGAACAAATTCGCGGCAGTGATTCCCTCAGACTCATCGCCCTCGGAATTGTCGCGCAGATCAAGGATAAGTTTCTTCGCGCCCGAACCCTGCACCGACTTCACCTTGGAGGCGAGTTCCTGCGCCTTGCCCTTGGTGAACGTCTCCACCTTTATATAGCCGATGCCGTTCTCGACCATCTTGTCGGCAATAGCGGGCATCTTCACCTGGTCGCGGGTAATGGTCAGCTTCAGCGGCTCAACGCGACGCGCGCGCACGACGGAAATGCTTACGTTCGATCCGACCTGTCCAGACAGCGCAGAGTCGATCTCGGCAAGCGACATTTCGCGCGTGCTCTTCGTCTCGATAGCTTCAATGATGTCGCCGGAATCGATGCCCGCCTTGTCAGCGGGGCCACCCGGGATCACGGAAATCACCGCAGCGTAGCCAAAGCGCTTCGAGACGCTGGCGCCGATCGTTCCCTTGCCGTCTGACTTATGCGCTTTGTAGTCCTTGTATTCAGAAGGCGTCAAATAGCTGGAGTTCGCGTCCAGCGACTCAAGCAATCCGTGCAAAGCACCGTCGGTGACTTGCGGGATATTCGGTTCTTCGACGTACTCGGTGCGAATGCGCGAAAGCACTTCGCTGAAGACACCAAGTTGCCGGTACGCGCCGTCATTGGATGCGGCTTTGACATGCAATCCGCCGACGATGGTGAAGACGACAATTGCTACAGATAGAGTGAGTACAAAAATCTTGAGCTGTTTGGACATGAACACTACTCGGAAGAACCGATTACCCCCGCCAGAGCTGCTCGCCCTGCCGGAAGAGGAGGGAAAGCTGCATCCATTATAGACCGGTTTGATGCAGGCTACCGGGCCACTGGATGATGCTCGTTTCATATGGACGTGATTGGAAATAAAAGGTTTCGGAATCTTTCGACGGGCCGTGAACCCGGTTTGACACTCAAGGCCGGCGGCCCTTAGAATCGACGAGCAGGAAAGTTCTGCGCAATCAGCCACTTCCAGTCAATTCTGGTTCGATCCTTCCGAAAATGGCGGTGTAGCTCAGGTGGCTAGAGCGAGGGTCTCATAATCCCTAGGTCGTTGGTTCGAGTCCAACCGCCGCCACCAATTCACTGCAAAAAATCTAGCAAGAACTTAGGCGACATATTGACGCCATTTGGGGGACATTCGGGAGCCCCGAAAAACTTCTTAAAGCCCCATCGCTGCGCGGCATTAGGGATGATCCGCCTCCAGCGAGGAACGTTACTTATCGGACAGACAAGGCCCCGCCTTCAATCGTAGACTTTTCGACCATGACTGCGACTGTGACGCATATCGACCTGTCCGATGGGAAGGTTGTGGTCCACTTCGATAACGGAGAAGCTGCCTTGTTCGATCCCGGCTTTCTCTTCGAGAATCGCAATAGCAATGGCAACCGGATCGTCGCTAATGACGACGAACTTGAATGACGAAGAACTTGCCCAAGACTCACGTTCAGAGTCCTGAGTGCATGGGCCAGTATTTGTGCATTCAAGGTAGTTGTCCAGTTACACACTGGCCCCGGAGTTAGGCGATTATGCCGTGCCTGGAACATGCAGAGGCAATCAAGCTTTTCAGGCTGGAAGAAGAGAGGCAGAATCTCACGTTCCGTCTTGGCAAGAAGAACTTGTCTGAGGAACAAAGAGCCGTGCTTGAGCGCCAGCTGAAGTTCGTGACAGAAGAACTGGCACACCTCGCAGGAAGCAGCAGCAATTTCCCGGCAGAGTCTCGGCTTTCACGAACTTAAGCATGGGAGAGAGGATGCCACCTCCCGAAGTTGCAATGAAGATTTACCGGCTGCAAGAAGAGCAGCAGAATCTTTCCTTCCTTCTGAAAAACGGGAACCTACCTGAAGAATTTAGGGTAGTGCTGGAGAGGCTACTTCAGTCTACCAATGAACAACTGGCAAACCTCACCGGAACCAGCAGCATTCCAGAAGAGTCTTAGGCCCAAGCACGGCGCAACTCGGTGGCTATACGGCCCTCGATTCCGTCTGGCTACTAAGCACCTATGTCAAGCTACGCACATCCTAGACAAGACAGGTATGCGAATTCTCGCAGAACAATCGATGGCGAAACTGTCTACGCTGGAAAGAGAGCGCGACAATATTTTCTATGTGCTGACCCATGAGGAACTCTCCCATGCGGTTACGCTGGAACTTCAGGCGCAACTCTCCACCATTCAGGATGAAATTGTTCTTCTACGAGTTGGTACGCCCAAAAGGGCGGCATGACTGTTTGCTCTGCTGGTAGGTGGAAATCTCAAGCCGTATTTTCTCGCCAGCGATCAAGCGTCTGTATGTCTTCGAGACGAATGACTCGGACAAGTTTGCAGCTTGGGCATTCAGCAATTACATCGGCCACAGCGTGATCCGGTTGCCAATGACCATTCACGTTTCTAAAGCGGTAGGCAATGACCCTATCGCCGCAAGCGCAAACGTAGCCGAGACAGATGTTCCGTTCCCCGGACATCTTGCACCTCGAAACATTGCGGAAGGTGGCCTGTAATTCTGTGCAATTTTGCGCCAATTCGGGTCTGAATTCAAATGCTGGCGTTCTGGCGTATCCCATCGAAGAAATTCGCCATTTCCCCTGCCAATTGCTATGGAATTCCACCTTTTCTCGATAGACGTAGGCTATGTATTCATGAGTAATTCGCGAGGTTAGTGCTGGGCAAGGCAAGAGATTGGTTATGTTTAGCGTCTCTGACGCCTTGGTGTATACAAGATGCACCAAGCGCGGCCCGATAACATTGTTTTCTGTATTCCCGATGCAGGAAGTGAAAGGTTGTAACAACTCACGTTACTTCTCTGCGCATCGAACTGCTTAGCCTTGGGGGAGATTCTTGGGGAAGTACCGGGACAATCTGGCCGAAGCGTATCTCATGGTGATCCAACTCATAAAATCACGCGTCATCACGCCTAAAACCCGGCGATCTGCTGAAAGTCTGGTGACAATGCTGGAAGAAGAATTAGCTCAACGACAGGAATGTGAGAAGTCCGACAAGGTAGCGTAAATGCATCGGCCAAACTCCTGAAGATGATAGAAAAGCCGGGCCGCGAACACAGAACCCGGTGGCAGCGAAAAGACTTCGAACAAACATCAGACCTGAATATTGTTCATGCCGCTTCCTTCGAGGCTTGTGCCAACTCTTGTGCACTGGCCGATCCTTCTCTGTCCAGTACCTTGAATTCGATGTTCCGCACCCGCTGGTAGTTCGTGAAGAACGCCTCGATTTGTTTCATCACTGCAGGTTCTAAGTCGGATAGCTCTTCTACCCCGGCGTATAGGACCGACGCCTCGGCCACGGCGATGAGACGATCGTTGCGGTGCTCCTTGCCCTGTTCCCTCTGCCTGGCCTTGATGACGCCCACCAGGCGGCAGTCAACCTGACAGCCGGGGAACATCGGCTCGTCGTTCAAGACGAGCACGTCCAGCGGATCACCGTCTTCGCCCTTGGTGCCTGGCAGATATCCGAAATCGTACGGAAACATCATGCCTTCCGGCATCACCTTGGAGAGCTTGATGCGACCTGTCTCTTCGTCAAACTTGTATTTGTTGCGGCAGCCACGCGGAGTCTCGATGATCACCTGTTTTACTGCGTCGTTGTTGGAGGCTGAACTATCCTTCTTCATCTGCGCTCCTACGCCGCCAGACTCGCGGCCGATTGCAGCACTGATTCCTGTACACCCTTTCTGCGTGACTGCCGGCCATTTTTCCTTCCGTCATTGAAGTACTGATTGCGTAATCGAGTCGCTAGCTCAAAAGCCCTTTGCTCCTTTTGTTTCGTGATTTCGTCAATGTGCTGCACCAGAGAGCGCGCTTCGGATTTCTTCAGGGCATCTTTGGCCATGGATGACAAGACGGTCCAGTCGTGCCACTCTCCAATTGCGTCTTTCACTTCGCCCAGGCGGTCGACCAACTCACCTTTCTCGCCAGCCATTTTCAAAACGTTGCGAAGCTCCTTCACCTTCAGCCGGAACGGGTGCAGGTTCTCGTTCGTAAGGCGGGGCCACCCCGCGACTTCGCCCGAGAGTTCCAGCGCGTCTGCCGTTGCATTGGCCCGCCACTCGTCTGGAAATTGGGATCCGTCAAGATTTTTGGTGATGATCCGCGAGCACTGCTTCAGACGTTTGTTTGCGAATTGACGACGCTGCGCGACCGACTTGTGCAGCTTGCGTGCAGCCTGAAACCGAGTCTCGCCAAGGTATTCCAATATTGGCACCACGGCTTGCTGTTCTCCATCGCAGGCGAGGGTGGCCGCGAATGCGGTAAGCACGTCCATGTCACGGACATCTCCGGCGCGCTTTCGCACTGGAGTAAGGGTTTTCAGAACCTGCTTTCCTTGTCCTTTACGATCAAGCTGCAACGCTTTGAGCGAAGCCTCGACGCGACGCGTATTCGTTCGCAGGTCGTGCACCTGCTCAGGAGTCGGCTGTTTCGGCATCTTCTTCAGCAGTTTGCGCAACTTGGAAAGCGGCTTTTTCAATTCGTTGGGATCAAGTGCCATAAGAAATTGGATGATTGCTTGCTGCGGGTTGGGTTGCGTAGTCACGCCCAGCGTTTTTCGGGCGGTATCTGAAATGACTCGACTACCCGGCGGCGCGTCCTGCGATGGAGGGAGTAGCTCGATGGCGACGCTCTCACGAGCAACGGCGGTCCTGTGATGCACGCTGGTGGCGAGGCGGAATCAGGCGAGCGCACTTCAGGCGAGCTTAGCTGTGCATCTGACGCTGGTGAGAACGTATGTCGCAGGTAGAGATCTGGAGCTCGCAAAATCGCACGAAGGCGGCCGTAGCCCTGATGCTCACGTTCGTAGCGGGTTACGTAGACGTCGTCGGCTTTCTCGCTCTTTATCAGGTGTTCACGGCAAACATGACCGGGAATACTGTGCACTTTGCCGCCAATCTTTTGCACTCGAAATTCGCAGATGCATTCCTGGCTGGCCTGGTCATCCTCACCTTTGTTACCGGATCGATCGTGGGGCGCGCGATCATCGAAGCAGGCGCTCGAAGCGGAATCCGCCGCACCGCATCCGCGGCGTTCCTGATCGAAGCCTTACTGGTTGCACTCGCAGGACTCTCTCCGTTCCGCATGCGCGTTCCGGGCGTGGAAATCGGGTGCCTCGTCGCGCTGGCATTTGCGATGGGACTGCAAACGGCCGCTCTCACGCGGATCGGTCCGCTAACGATTCACACGACGTTCGTGACTGGCATGCTGAACAAACTCGCCCAGCTCCTATCCCACTACCTCTTTCTGACTTACGACCGCATCCGCGGCAGCGCGAGCGCAACCGATGCGCAAAGACAAGCGGCACAAGAAGCGCTCTTCATCTTTTCCATTTGGTTGTCTTATTTCATTGGAGCACTGGCAGGGACGCGAACGGAGGCTACGCTTGGACTGCGCGCTCTCTTCATTCCCGCTGTTCTGCTGGGCGGGGCGGTGGCGGCTGACCAGATCAGTCCCCTATCGCTTCACGAAGAGCGTGAGCAACTGGAGCCGCGAGGCTAGCAGGGAGAAATCGGGCTATTCGGAACGTGTGCAGCAAAAAAGAGGGGAGCCCGAAGGCTCCCCAGAGTGAAAGCACGTTGGGATTAAAAGTTGTACTTAAGAACCAGCACCACGTTACGTGGGTGGTTCGACCATACCGTCTGTGGCTTGTTGAAGCTCGGGCTGTTTGGCTCCAGAGTACCCAGCACGTTGGACCCGATGTAGGAAATATTGGTCAACGGTGACACGTCGCTGATGTTGCCAGGCAGATACTGAGCATGGTTGAAGATGTTCGTTGCCTGGAACTGGAACTGCAAAGACTGGCGCTCGGTGATGTTAATGCGCTTCATCAAGCTGAAGTCCATGTTGTTGATGTGGGGCAAGGCAAGAGTGTTACGGCCAGCGGTGGCCATAGCCCCTTTTCCAGCCACAATATATTGAGCGTTCGGATTATTGGCGTAGTAGCCGACGGTATCCCCGGCGCTGTTCTTGATTGCAGTCACGTCTGAGCCTGTTCCAGGTACTCCCGCAGGATTGTAGATTGTCCGGTCACCAGCAGTGTCACCGTTAAGGTTTGTATCCACACCGCTCTGGGCCGTGGCATATTCCGGCGACTGGAAGGTGTAGACCGGAATCAGCTGCCAGTTGCCTATCAGGTTCTTCTTGAACCAGTCTGCGTTCTTGAAGAACGGCAAGTCGTACGTGGCTTCGAGCGTGACGCGATGGCGACGATCCAGGGCCGAGGTGCTCCAATCGTTCCCAAAGTTCTGGAAGTCCTGCGGACGACGCGGCGTCAGATATGTCGAGAACACATCTGCCGTCGAGTTATCAGTCGCATGGCTCCAGGTCCACGATACCTGGAACTGCAGACCGTTGCTGAAGTTGCGAGACAACGAGGTTTGCAAGCCGTTGTACTTCGAACCGCCAAACGGTTCGAACGCGGTTATGCTCTGAACGAATCCTGCAGCTGAGTACGCGGGGATCACGTTAGGGTTTGCCTGAATTTGCGCGAGTGTCGTGGTCAGCCCGGCAATCGTCGCTGCATCCGGCGCGTTCAGGAACGTCGGAAGGAACAGCGAGCTTGACGTTTTGGATTCGCGATTTAGGCGAGTCTGAACCGGCAGATCCAGGCCACGGGTCCCGACGTAGCGCACTTCTGCAACGTATTTTGAACCGAAGCTGTGCTGAATTCCGAGCGACCAAGTTTCGCTATACGGCAACTTCTGGTTGGGGATGTACCCGGTCGTTGCACCACGCGCAACGCTCGGATCGCTAATCGGAGGAATGGTCTGCGCGAACGGTAGGCCGCTGGACGCAAGGAATCCGCTTTGTGCCAGGCTGGGATCTTTCCAGAAGCAAGTCGACGTCGCCCCAGACTGATCCCCCGGAGTGGCATCGCAGGTTTGCTGCATCTGCGGCGGCGCCGAGAGCAGACCCAGGTTGTCGTACAGCACGTCGTAAGCCATCGAGAAGCCGCCCCGGATTGAGGTATTACCCGAAGAACCAGGCGAATAGGCGAAGCCTACGCGCGGCGCGAAATTCTTCTTCTGAGCTTGCGGCTCGCCGAAGGTGATTAGGCCGGGCACGTTGGAAATGGCATTAAGAGGTTGCCATTGACGCTCAGACAGCGGTACTTGCGTGAACTCATACCGCACTCCAGCATTGAGTGTTAGGTTTGGCAGTAGCTTGTATTGGTCGTTCACATACCAGTAAACCGCGTTCTGGTTGCCGTAATAGGTAGCGTTGCCGATGGAGCGCTCAGCGATGTAATCCGGCACCTGGTCAGTGAAATAGCCTTCGAACGTGGTGTATTCGTAGTCTCCGCGGACGCGCTGCGTGAACCCTTGTGGGCTGATGTAGTCGCGGTATTCCACGCCGAACTTCAGACTGTGCTTACCCTTGATCCAGCTCAAGTTATCAACGGCCGAGTACGTGTTCTGATACCCGAACTGAGGTGCATTCGGGTCGGCGCCCAACTGAACTCCAGCGCCCTCGCCAAGGCCAACATTCAGATTCGGATAGGTGCCTAGGCCGGGGAAGCTGAAGTTACCTGCCGGATAGTTTTGCGACAGCCGGTTATACCCGAGGCGGAATTCGTTCGTGAGGTTCGCGTTGAAGGTGTGGTACTCGCCTAGCGTAAACAGGTGGTAGCGGGTCGGAACGTTGGTCCAGAAAGACGGAATCTGCGCTGAGATGTCTGTCGCATCGTTTTTCTGATATGCGTAACGTAGGCGAAGCTGATCCTTCTCGGAGATGTTGAAATCGACCGAGTTCACTGTTGTCAAATTGTTGCTGTAAAAAGCGCCCGAAAAACCAACATCGCCAGTCGGAATCGCCGTCTTCAGTACTGTAGTAGTGGGATTGCAGTTAGCATCAGTCGTAGAGGCTGGGGCCTGAGCAGCGCCGACCGCTTTCTGGAACTCGGTCAGGTTCGTCTGGTTTACGCCAGCGAGGCTCGCCAGCGTCGCATAACCGGTAGCGGTAGGAGCGCAACCAGTGGAAGAAGTGACATTGCCGATCGGGTTGTACTCCAATAACGTGTAGAAGAATAGCTTGTTCTTAATGATCGGACCGCCGATCTGCCCGCCGAAGCGGTTGTTGTCATATCGCGTATTAAATGGGGTCAACCCATTGGCACGCTGCGATTGAGCGACGGTAGAGTCCTGAGCATTCAGATTGCGGTTCTGGAAGTACTCGTAAAGTCCACCGTGGAACGTGTTCGTACCGCCCTTGATTGTCTGATTAAACTGACCGCCCGAGGAGTGACCGAATTCGGGGGAAAACTGATTCTGCAGAACGGTGAAGTTGTCCACGGCATCGTTGGGAATCTGAAGAAGCGGGCCGGTGACGCTTTTGCTGTTGTTGTCCACACCTTCGACCGTGAAGTTGTTGTTCCGCGGACGCTGTCCCGAGATGGAGGGTCCGGTACCCAAACCAACACCGCCGCTGCTAGCCACACCAGCGTTCAGCAGTGACAGGTTGATCACACCGCTGCCAGTTGAAGCCAGAGGTGAATTGGCCAGCTGCGACGCCGTGAACGTGTTTTCGATTTGCGCTGTAGTCGTATCAACAGCGGCAGCCGCTTCGTTTACTTCAACGGTGGTGGTTGAGCCGGCCGGCGTTGCCACAACGTTCGCTGTCACCGTGTGGTTGAGTTGAACTTCCACGTCGCCGATTGTGCCCGCCAAACCGCCGCCCGAAGCCTTTACCGAATAGTGGCCAGCAGGCAGGTTTACGAAATGGAACTCGCCTGCCGAATTCGTTTTGACGGTAGTCTTAAACCCGGTCCCCAGATTGGTCGCATCGACGGAAGCATCTCCGACAACCGCGCCGGAGTTGTCCTTTACCGTTCCCACGATGTCGCCGCTGATCGCCTGGCCAAATGCAAAAACCGGCACAAGCAATGCCAGCGCGACAACGGAGACGATCTTCAAATTCCTAAGTAGCAATTTCATGCTTACTCTCTCCTGAAAAAAGACACTCGCAAACATCTCCAACTTCAGCTCACGAATCGAACACATCGATGGGCTTGACTTCGACGGTGCCAACTTCGGCTTCGGCTGGATTTCTAAAACTTGGCGCTCATCGTTCTAAAGCGCGGTGAGTGGCAGTCGTCCTTTGTGAAACGACACGCCCAGCAGGAGACTTGAGGCCTTGCTAACGGGTGGCGTATCCCTTGAATTTCATGGTTCATCCCTAACGCAGACCTGTGTATCCCCACATTCCCATTGCAAAGCGGAATCCAAAGTACAGTTGCTAAGTTTTCAGTGACTTACGTCTGTGTGTCAGACCAGAGCTACCAAAGCTGGAAGGCGTCGCACGCAGACCGAAACCTGCATGAGCGAAACTGGAAATCTAATTGTGTGAATTTGAATTTTCGATTTGTAGGAATACAGCAGCTGTAGCGAAAAGAACGCGATGTTCCAAAATCTGGATATTTCTGGAATGTAATAGCGATCGCGTCCTCTCGGCAGGACGAAGAAATTTTATTCGGTCGCGAACGTTTCCGTACCAACCCACGAGTCGGCAATTGCACTGAGATTCTTTTTGTAGGTTCGCGAGACGGTGAATTCTTCTCCTCCAGTTAGGCGAAGCAGATATTCCCCGGTCAGACACGGCTGAATCTCTTCAACGTACGCAACGTTGATCAGCGCAGAGCGGTGAATTCGGATAAAGCCGTAGAAACTCAGTTTTTCGGCGAGTGTTGAGATCGACTCGCGCACCAGATGAGAGCCCGCTTGCTGCTGCAATAGAACGTAGTTCCCCTCTGCCTTGGCCGCTATCACTTCGCTGGGATCGATGAAGATGATTTTTCCCTTCGCCTTGATGGCAATTTTCTTCGGCGGGCGCATGGTCCTGCCTAGGTCCGGCATCGCGCTTACAAGTTTCGCGGCACGCTCTGCTTCATTTCTGCGGGCGGCTACGTTGAGCGCTTCGTGAATGCGCTCCTCGGAAAAGGGCTTCAGTATGTAATCGACCGCATGCTTTTCAAATGCAGCTACGGCATGTTGGCTATAGGCCGTCACAAAAATGACCGCCGGCATCGGCAGGTTGCGCTTCATCAATGCGTCGAGCATCTCAATTCCGGAGGTCTCCGGCATCTCAATGTCAAGGAGAAGCAGATCGAAAGGTTCTTCCTGCAGCCGATCAAGAGCAGCAACCGCATCGTCGGCGGTCTCTACTGTCTCCACATCTTTTCTTGCTGACACGACATTCACTAATGCATTTCGCGCAAGAGGTTCGTCGTCCACTATCAATACACGCATCTATCTTTCCTCTTCCCTTACATCAAGGCACTGGATACATGGTCTTGGGCCGCAATCGACTGTGATCCAAGCACAGGGAGCAACACCGTTGCGGTTGCGAGTTTCCGATCTTCTGTGAGTTCGAACGAGAACCTCGCTTCTCCTGAATATAGATAACGCAGACGCGCCCGCGTGTTCTGCAGACCCGTGCCGGTGCCTCCCTGGCGTTTGCCACCCACAGTATTTCGAACCCGAAGCTGCAAGAATGGTTCCGCTAGTTTGCAAGAGATTTCGACCCACCCGCCTTCGCGACAAACGGCCACTCCATGCAAAATGGCATTTTCAATCAGGGGCTGAAGGATCAACTCCGGCGCCAGCAGAGGCTTGACGTCGGGCGCGATGTCCCACCGCACCTCAAGTCGCTGACCCAGACGCATCTTTTCCAATTCGAGGTACGATTCGGCGAACTTGATTTCCTTGTCGAGCGGAATCAACTCCACGGTCTGATACTCCAGCGTAGTTCGCAGCAATCCGGAAAGCCTGAGGACCATCGCCTTGGCACGACGACTGTCCGTCTCGATCAACGTTGAAATGCCGTGCAGTGTGTTAAACAGAAAGTGAGGATGCAACTGGCTCTTCAACACTTGCAACTCACTCGCGGCAAGGGCCTGTTGCAGTTCCAGTCGTTCGACTTCCTGCTTATGCGCCCGCTCAAAGTATTCGTATGCTTGGGATGCAATTATGATCCCTACGTAAGTCCACGCCTGCGACGCAAAACGAAATGTGATTTGGATCAGGCTGTGAAAGGAGCGCGTGCCGAATTGCTGCAACATCGGATCCCATGGAGGCAGCAACGTCCAACGAACACATGCAAACGCCACCATGAACGGGATAAAACCAAAAGTGTACGCAGCGATCGTTTGTGCGGCGTGGTCCTTAGCGATGGGATAGCGACTCCCCAGGAGGAAAATCGGCGGCGTCAGAATCGCGAACGTCAGACACCACGCGACGTCTATCAACAGCGATTGATAAAAATCAGGAGCGTGGCGTCCTTCTTCCACGCTGCGGACGTAGTGCTGGGTGGCCAGCATGGGAGCGAAGCCCAACCAGAACACCAGCGACCAAAGATAGGCCCGCGCGATTTTACGGATTCGAGGCAAATACAGCTCCAAAGAGGATTTTAGCTGCTTTAACGAGGCGTGGGTTCTGCGGGTATGAAGTCACAAATAAGTCAGCCTGGTATACAGAATGCAGCGCTCATTATTGCCCACCCAGCACAGATCTTCTACCCTGATGCGAGTGCAGGTTCTGATTCCGGAGACATATTGATGCAGAAGATTAACCTTTGGCGCCTAACTATTGTCGTTCTACTTGCATTCCTTGTTGCTGCAAGCGTCACATGGGCTGCTCCCCAACAGAGTCCTGCACCGAGCGCCGGCGCCGATAAGCCCTTCGTTGCCGAGTACTACTACAAGGCAAAATGGGGATACGCCGACGAGTTCATAGCGCTGTTCAAGAAGAATCACTATCCCCTGCTCAAGAAGCAGATGGAACTCGGCAGGATCCTGAAGGTCACCGCAGTCGCTCCCCGTTATCATGCAACCGAAGACGGGCGCTGGGATTATCGCGTCACCATCGTTTTCAAGAACGCTGCGATTGCCAACGACGACTTCGACAACGCGCCTTTGCTCAAACAGTTATTTCCCGATCAGGCAACGTACAAGCGCGAGGAGCAACGACGTTTCGAGATACTGGAGGCACATTGGGATGTCCCGATCAAAGACGTTGATCTCGATAAACCATGACCGTGGTTTTCAAATGAGCTCTCCGCCAGCTTGGAACGCCACTGCGCTACGCATCGGCCTTTGGGCGATCATTGTCTTGGCATTGACCACGGCAAGTTCGGCTCAAGACTCGAGGCACCATTCCGCCGCCGGTTCCAAGACGCGAAAGCCAATGGCTTGCCTCACGGATTGCAGTCCGCGCTTCGGTATCGTCTCCGCGTTTGGCAATGAAGCCGAGTTGCTGGTTGCAAAGACGGTCAATCGTCACGAGTACCACATCAACGGCAACGTCTTCACCACCGGCGTGCTGGAACGAAACCCGGTCGTGATCGTCCTGACCGGGCAGAGCATTGAAAACGCGAGTATGCTCACGCAGCTCCTGATCGATCACTTCAGAGTTCATCATTTGCTGCTCAGCGGCATTGCCGGAGGACTCAGCGATGCCAATCACATCGGCGATGTGGTGGTCCCCGACAAATGGGCGCTTCCATTAGAGGGCTACTGGAACGGAAGCAGCGAAGTGCCCGCCCCTTGCGGCAAGCCAGGCGATCTCTCTTGTGTCGGCGAGAAACTCGCCAGTTACACGAGCGCTCCGAATTCCGATTACCAGTTGAAGACGGCAGCCGGACCGGTCGGTACCGGGCTCTTCATGCGCGACACGTTTGTGATGACCGCAGCAAACTCTCCAGCGGGGGAGTTCAAGTTCGATTACGAAGTTGATACTGAAATGCTGCGGATCGCGCGTACCATCAAGCCTGAGCTCGATCTCTGTGGTCCGAAAGACAAGTCAGTTTGCGTCTCCTCCCAGCCTCGACTCGAAATTGGCGGGCGTGGTCTGACTATTTCGACTTTTCTCGCCAATGGCAACTATCGTGAATACCTATCCCATAAACTCGCAGCTGTCTCGGTCGACATGGAGACCGCGGCCTTTGCTCACGTGGCATACGCGAACGGAATTCCCTTTCTCGCCTTTCGCGCACTCTCAGACCAAGCCGGCGGAACCGACTACAAAGATGTTGGCGCTTTCTTCGGCAGCGGTCTGGCGGAAGAGAATGAATCGCGGGTCACATTGGCCTTCCTGCAAGCATGGTCAAAGGCGCACCCTAACCCAGCGCCGCATTCCGCCGGCATGTAGAACTACATTGCGCTCACTTGAATAACATTTGAGCATGGCGTGCCGGGCGTGAACGTCGCCGACACCACTCGATTCATAGGGAATTGACTGCGCTGATCGCCGCAAAATGTGAAGTCGTTCCCGACTCCATTGTTGATGAGCGTCACACCTGTGACCGTAACGTCGCCATCAATCACACTGATCTGCACGATGCTGACCGTGCCGAAGAACACACTTGAGCTCCCCTGGTGTGAAAACCCGGAAACGAAAACCTGACCGCAACTCGTCAGAAGCAGAGAGGCAAGAACCACCGAAAGCAGGCAGAAACGCAGCATAGGACAGCCGCGAGCGGGAGGAAGTACGATGAAATTAAACCGCCGCTGTCAGCGAATGTCAACGCTCAGACCCGGCAGATGTCATGCCGTGTAGCGGCTATCGTCCTGCGGCCGATGCACGTCCCCCGTTTGCCCACGCAATGAATCCCGGAACAAACGGTGTCGACAGATCCGGATGGCTAGGGCGCACTCGAATTGTGAATCCATGCAGACCACTCTCCGCGGGCGTGGCTTCCCCTGCGTAAACATAGTCCCCGCCGCTGTTCGATTCCGGATGCATTGCGACCGCATGGCCGTCCACTATCTCACCACGAGTGTCTACGCGCCCGAGATAAAGTTCGACCACGACATCCTGCGGTTGTAGCGAGCCCAGTTGCACATGTGCGCGAACCCTTATGGGAGAAGCCGGCAGACTGCCAGACGGAGCTTCCTCGATTCTCCCGACCGCCACGTTGCGCCACTCATTCCGAATGCGCTGCATCGCTGCAGCCAGCTCCCGACCTCGTGCAGCATTGTTGTCCGCCAGCGCGCGAAAGTGTTCATGATTCGGAACGTAGTATCGTTCCACGTAATTGCTCACCATGCGGTGCGTATTCACGAAATGACAAAGCGAACCGATGCTGGTCTTCATGCGGTCGACCCACTTCCGCGGGATGCGATCGCCGCCACGATCGTAGAATGTCGGAATAACATCGCGCTCCAGCAAGTCGTAAAGCGCATCGGCTTCCACCTGATCCTGATAGTTCAGATCCTGGTACGCCTCGCCTTTGCCAATCGCCCAGCCGATCTTGTGTGAATTTGCCGGATCGTTCCAGACTTCGTCCCACCAGCCGTCGAGCGTACTCAGATTCAGCACGCCGTTCGCGGCAGCTTTCATGCCACTCGTGCCACTGGCCTCGTTCGGGCGTAGCGGCGTATTCAGCCACACATCGACGCCCTGCACCAGGGAGCGGGCGATCGCCATGTCGTAATCTTCCAGAAAGACGATGCGTCGCCCCAGTTCAGGATCGCGGCTCTCTTCCGTAATGTGCTGGATCAACTGTTTGCCCGCTTCGTCCTGCGGATGCGCTTTGCCGGCGAAGATCAGCTGCACTGGACGCGTCTTATCGGTAAGCATGCGGCGCAGCCGGTCCATGTCGCGAAGGATCAGCGTCGCCCGCTTGTAGGTCGCGAAGCGTCGCGCGAATCCGATGGTCAGCGCGTCAGGATCGAGAACTTCGTCAGCGGCTTCGATTTCCGCCTGCGGCGCGCCACGCCGTACACGCTGATCGCGCACATGGCGGCGCGCCAGGCCTACTACTCGCTCGCGACGACGTTCATGGGTTCGCCACAATTCTTCGGCGGGAATGGAATGCGCACCGCTCCACACCTCTCCGTTCGCGGGCTCTTCACGCCAGTTCGGTCCCAGGTAGCGGTCGTAGAGCTGATTGAGTTCCAGCGAGATCCAGCTGCGGAAATGCACGCCGTTGGTGATATGACTGATTGGAATCTCATCGACCGGAACGCCGGGCCACAACGACTGCCACATCTGTCGGCTGACCTCTCCGTGCAACTTGCTCACGCCATTGGAGCGCGATGCCAGGCGCAATGCCAGCACCGTCATGCAAAACTCGCCGACACCCTCCGTTCGCCCCATGTTCAGAAAGTCAGGCTGAGAGAGCCCAAGTTGCCGTGCTGTCTCGCTGAAGTACCGATTCATCAGCTCGTCTGAGAAATAATCGTGACCCGCCTTTACCGGAGTATGCGTAGTGAACACCAGGCTTGCGGCCGCAAGTTCACGCGCCTCGGCGAAACTCATCGCGTACTTTTCCATCAAGTTCTGCACATGCTCCAACGCGAGGAACGCCGAGTGCCCCTCGTTCATGTGATAGACACTTGGGGCCAGTCCTAAAGCTTTCAGCGCGCGATAGCCGCCGATACCCAGAACAATTTCCTGGCGAATACGCATCTCGCGATCGCCGCCATAAAGTTGATCAGTGATGTCGCGATCCTCGGTGCGGGAGTTTTGCGCAAAGTTCGTATCCAGCAGATACAAGGGAACTCGCCCAACCTGCACGCGCCAGATCTGCGCGTAGACCGGATGGCCAGCCAGGTTCACTTCCACCACCAGAGGTTTGCCGCCGCTTCCGGAGACCAGCGTCAATGGCAGATTGTGAAAATCGTTGTCTTCATATGCCTCCTGCTGCCATCCCGACTGGCTACAGTACTGCCGGAAATACCCCTGCTGATAGAGCAGCCCCACTCCTACCAGCGGCACACCTAGATCGCTGGCAGACTTCAAATGGTCGCCTGCGAGAATGCCCAGGCCTCCCGCGAATATGGAAAGACACTCCGTCAGCCCGAACTCGGCTGAGAAATACGCGATGAGTGGTGGGTCTGGCTTCTTCGCCCAGATTTTGTGGAACCACGTTCCATCGTGATCCATGTAGGGCTGCAGGTTCGCGACGACGCGACGCATGTGCGCCAGGAAGGCGTCGTCTGTCGCAGCCGACTCCAACTTGCGCTGTTCGATGGAACCCAGCAGGCGAACGGGATTATGTCCCGAGGTCTCCCACAGTTCGCGATCCAAGCGGCGAAACAGTTCGATGGTGTCGTGACTCCAGCACCAGCGCAGGTTGTAAGCCAGGGTGAGAAGCGGTTCGATCTCGGTGGGGAGATGAGGAATGATGCTGAAGGTTTGAACTGGACGCATAAGAAAGCCCTACCCGAACCATCTTGCGCTTTCTAAGCCTCAGCGGAGCGTCCGTCAAGTTAAGCATCTGTCAATTCGTTTCCCGCTTGGGAGAGTTCCAGGACAGCAACTCGCTATTCTGCCGAAATATACGAAGGGCATGACCAACGCATAAGCGTTAAGGGATGCGCTTCGCATTTCGAAGACGCTCGATCGCAACCTCTACCTCTTCTTTCTTGACCTGGTTGAACCACTCGGTGATCTCATCGGCGCTCGGACTCGATAGTTGCGGATGATGAAGTTGGTTGACGAGACATTCCACAACTTCGGAAACCACATGCATGTACTCGGAGTTGTGCTGGCGCGTGCGCTGCATAAGATAGCCCCAAACAAAGATAAAGACAGTAATGTACAAGATGCGAATCAACACTGTGGTTGCCGTCTGAGCGGGAAAAAGATTCGGAGCGCCTCCTCAGATGAGGTAACAGGAGTTGCGCTGGGCGGTCATGATCGTGTCTAGCGACAACGCGGTCTCACCATGTTGCAAACGGCAACTGCGAGAATTTTGAATGTGACATTTTTGCGAACGATTGCCGTGAACAGAGGACAAGCGGACGCCAGCTGAGGAGCACGCCCGCGTGCTCCGGTTCACAACCCGCGCGACCACGCTCCGAGTTTTCTGCGCAGGCCTTAACACCACCCTTAATCCTCGTCAGGTTTTTCGAATTAGAGACGAAACGCTCTTCCACTCTCGCTCACTACGTAGTTGCCGCTTGCGAGCTCCGGTTATGAGCTGAGATCACGAGCCGAGCCGCTGGAATAAAGCTGCTGCGATGCTGCACGTTTCGACATAGAATCGGGCGCACCGGCTCGTCAACACCGTTTCTGAACACCTCGAAATCACTGCGTGGGAGATTCAATCATGAACATCCGGAATGCGTTCCTCCTGGGCCTTTCTCTGCTCACTCCTGCCGCTCTCTTTGCGGACTTCCAATATGACGAGATGACGCAGGTCACCGGCGGCACGATCGTCAGCATGGCCAAGTTTGCGAGTCACTTCAGTAGAGACAAAAGCGCGAACAGCATCACCGATCCTGTCAATTCCACCATCCTCGTAAAGGGCAACCGCATGGCGCGGATCAGTCCCGAGTCAACCGAGATCGTCGA
>CAZBCQ010000015.1:35580-41477 GCA_964490255.1 uncultured Terriglobales bacterium
TCGTAAAGGGCAACCGCATGGCGCGGATCAGTCCCGAGTCAACCGAGATCGTCGATCTCGATAAAGAAACTATCACTGAGATTTATCCGGAAAAGAAGCAGTACACCGTGGTCACTTTCCAGGAAATGAAAAAGGCGATGGAAGACGCGATGAAGAAGGCTCAACAGCAGCAGGCGTCCAAGGAGCCGGCGCCGCAGCCGACCAACAATACTCCGCCTCCCGAGATGAAATTTGACGTTAAGGTAACGAATACCGGCGCAAGCAAGGATGTGGCAGGACTCGCATCAAAAGAGTCCATCCTGAAGATGACCATGCAAGCGAAAGACCGGCAAAGCGGCCAGACCGGCAACATCGCGATCGCGAATGACATGTGGATGGCGCCCGAGATTCCCGGCTACGAGGAAGTGCGCGACTTCAACAAGCGCTTTGCGGCGAAGATGGGCGAGATGATGGCGGGCACGCTGCCGAGTTTCAAGTCGGCGATGCCGGCCATGCAGCCCGGCATGATGTCGGGAATGTCGGACATGGTGAAGGAGGTGTCCAAGCTGCAAGGAGTTCCAGTCTCGCAGACGATGCGTATGGGAACCACCGCCGATGGCAGTCCTCTGCCGGCGGCTTCGGAAGCGCCGCTGCCGAAATCGAACGGACCAAGTGCCGGCGATCTCGCCGGCCAGGCAGCCACGAACGCGACGAATGCCGCAGCCAACGATGCGTCCGCAACCGCGGAAAACAAAGCCGCCAGTCACATGGGCAGCTTCGGCAGTGTCGCTACCAGCCTGGGCGGATTTGGTGGCTTCCATAAGAAGAAGAAAGACCCATCGCAAGATCAGCAGGCGCAGCAGTCACAAGCCGGAGCAGCTGCCAGCGCGAATCAGAAATTCGCGGTGCTGATGGAATCAACTACACAAATGACGAAGTATTCTTCGGCATCAGTGGACTCGGCTCGCTTCAACGTCCCCGCTGGGTTTAACCGGGTGCAGGCCGATATCCAGAAAGAGCGATCGCAGCAATAGCTACAAAGCTAAAGGGCAGGTCGGCCTGCCCTTTCCGCTTGGCTACTCTTCGCCCTAATCCGCACGAGCTTCCACCAGCGCCATCATCTGGTCATACTCGTAGATCCTTTTTCCCGAGCCTCCAATCGCAGACGCGGCCACCATTGCGCGCGCAACCTCCTCCGCTTGAATGGCGCGGTATCTTCGGAAACTGCCTACCAGCAGAGGCGAGAGTAGCTTCGTCGCAGCGATTCCGACGCGCTCTCCCGGGCGCCTCTCTTTGCGTGGTCCCACCAGCGCGCTCGGCCGGAAAATGTGAATGGTCTGGAACGGCAACGCCGAAACTGCATCTTCCAACTCGCCCTTCGTCCGCAGGTAGAAATTGCTCGATTTGGAGTTCGCACCCACAGAGGACACCAGCAGAAATTGCTTCGCTTCACAAGCCAAGGCCTTCTTGGCCAACTCCAGGGGGTACTCAACATCAACCCGCCGAAACGCCTGTTGCGATCCAGCCTTTTTGATCGTAGTGCCAAGCGCGCAGAAGACATCGTCCACACAAGGAAGCTCCAGGGCCTGCAGTTGCTCGAAAACAAGGACACGCTGCTCCAGTTTCGGATGTTCGATCTCCGCCGCTCGCCGCGTAAGTACGACTACCCGCCGGTACCGATCAGAAGCCAGCAGATGCTGCAAGAGGAAGCCGCCAACCAGGCCAGTCGCTCCCGCCAGCCAGGCAGTTCGACCCGTACTTTCCCGCATATCCCCTCCTTGGCCAGACTGTACTCTGCTCGCCGCCGCCCCCTCGAACCCAGCAGCAATCGTTCCGCCCTTTGGCCACCTTCTGCCGAGTTATAGCTTCTAAGGTTTTTGCCCCACTGCGCGTGCGGCGCAGGCCCTTCGTTATTTTCGACCCGTGAGACTGTCCATGAAGCTGGTTCGAATTGTCAGCGAAACTCCCTCCGATGCTACCGATCTCATCTCATTTCTCGAAAATCACGGCTTCATGGTACAGACTGGCGAGCTCTCCGATCCAAACCAGCCATTACCGGATTTCCAGATTGATCTGCGCGTGCTTCCTGTCGACGCAGCCCTTCATCTCGCGCGTGAAATGGCCTCCGGAGACGTCGATGTCTTCATAGCCCCCGGAGTTTTTGCCGACCCGCAGCCGCAAGTGGTTTCTGATCCTGTCCAGTCAGACGCGCAAATCATCGACGAAGAAATTGCACAGGAAGTTACACCTCCTGTCGATGAGCAACCTCCGATTCCTGAGTTGGAGCCGGTGATTGCCTTCGCGCATTTGCGCAACAGCATCGGTCAGGTGCTGCACGAGGCCGGACTCACGCTCCGCGAAGGCGTCGCGCTCTGCTCGGCAGAGTTGCTGAATGGTTCCGAGCGGGCGCGCGAGTGGCTGTCTCAGGCGCGCGTACTTCTGATCCGCAAACGCACACTGGTCGAGACCCGCGCCATTCGCGCACGCTCGGTTCTAAAGTATCGACTGCGGTTTGACTCTGCTTCGCAGAACGCATGGATTCGAAGCGCCTTTGCCGGCGCGGGTCTTATGATCGTGCTGCTCGGGCTGATGCTTTGGAATGAGCAGCGCTTCGCGTCCCCCACTAGCGGCACGAGCAACGGACCGGGCGCCGCTTCCATCCTGAAGTCGACAACGACGGCTACGCCCAGTGCGGAGGCAGCGACGACGGCTCCGTCCACCGCAGCACTGCACCGCCGCTTGCCATCGGAACGCGCTGACATCGTGGATGACAGAGAAGTCATCATCCGGCATTTTGGGCGCCCGCATCCGAAACGAGCAGTAGCGATTGACTCGCAGTCGGGGATCAAACACATATCAGATATGAATTAGCTGTTCGCAGTGGCCGGAGGCAATCCGTTGAGACGCGTTGTCGTTTTCAATCAGCACACAAAAAACAAGCTTCCGCAGGATCTGGCCGCTGACGCCGAGCTAAGCTCCGATCTCGATGCTCACGACGGCATGGCCTGCCTCACTCCCATACTCGACGCCGACCGCGAAGCCCTGCTGCTGATCCCATCCACCCTAAAAGATTGCGTCTGCACCATTCACGTTCGAGTTGTCCCCAAGGCCAGATCGGTTCCGTCCGTTGAAGCGGGTTATGAAGCCACAGGCTTTCTCGGACTTTCTGACACCATCAGCGAGCCTGAGCGCCCGCGACGCTGGTGGCACTGGTTCTGGTCGTAATCTCATACCACTGAACCGCCTACCCGCAGCAACAGCAACTTCGCCTCCACTCTCGTGTTTGATTAACCAACCGGTTAATTAGGGGCTAACCCGGTTGGAAAGAGGGTTAGTGATGGCAAGCAAGAGATGGAATACGTGTGCCCTGCTGATATTGCTGGTGAGCGCCACTCTCAGCCTTTCAGCAGCCACTACAAGCGACAGCGACATGCAAGCGAAGATCGCTGGCGAACTACAGAAAAAAACGGAATTCAACAACATACAAAGCAAAGTAGAAAACGGAGCGGTCACCTTGACCGGCACCGTTAAGAACTACCAACAGAAAGTCGACCTAGAAAAGAAGATTGCCAAGCTCGACAAGAAAGCCAAGCTCAACGATCTGGTTACCGTGAGTACCGAAACGGTTCCCGACGCCAAGCTTCAGGCGAAATTGGAGCAGGAGCTGATTGATAACCGAATCGGGTACGGTGCCGTGTTCGATTATCTGACCGCAACTGTAAGGGACGGGGTTGTTACGATCGACGGCGAAGTGCGGCTGCCGATTGACAAACAAACCGCGCTGGCAACTGTCAACAGCACGCAAGGTGTGAAAGGCGTCATCGACAACATCCGAGTCTCTCCCGCGTCGTTCAATGACGACCGGATTCGGATCGCCGAATTGCGTGCGATTTATGGGGATTCCGTGCTCGGCCGTTATGGCATAAATCCGAAAGCCCCCATTCGTATCGTCGTCGATAACGGCCACGTCACGCTCAACGGCTGGGTTCAGTCCACCATGGATCGCAACATTGCGGGAATCCGTGCAAACACGGTACCCGGAGCATTCAGCGTGAAGAACAATTTGAACGTCGACAAAGGATGAGCTCCGTCGTAACTCATCCGCAATAAACCTGAAGGCACAGCCGAACACATCGACTGTGCCTTTTTTGTTTTGCGTGACTTTGCGTAAAGGCTTGCCCGCAACCTGCGCATTTACGAAAAATTCTTGTTGATTGCTTCCTCTATTCTTATCTGCGAGATACCTCGTGTTCGCCTATATTTTCGTACGCTCGTTCGAAATTTTCTCTTGCCAGAAAATCAAAGTCATGGCATCTTCGGAATGCGTAGGAGAAACGCCCGTTGAACAATACATTGCACATCTCGGTGCTTAGGCAGTGGCTGCCGCAAGTCGGTAGCGATTGCAAACGGGCGACGTCTGCTTTTTATCGCTGAGTCCTCGGCGCTACTCCCTACGCACAATCGCACAGTTTAACGCTGGGTAGTGAAGATCGCGGTTACTTCGATCTGTAAATCGACACTGCGCACGCAGTACCGCAATCGCTTGTTCTCCCAGTGATATTCGCCGGTTCTGAAGGGAAGAGATACTTCGCCTGCCAATGACACGCAGGGTAAAGGCCCCTGCCGGGTACACCTGCTGGATGGTGGAGCGTTGCTCCGAAATACAAGCCCTTCGGCAGTCGAGGCCCGAGGCTCTTCTCGCATGTTCCCCGGCGGAACAGTTGTTTTTCGAATTTCGGTCGGTGGCGTAGACAACGGTTACTTCGCTTTTGGGAGCGGGTATACGCAGGTTCGAATCCTGCCGTGAACAGCGATGCTCATGTGGCCGAGTGGCTGAAGGCACCTTACAGTCCGTCGTCGCTTGTTCCCCGATCGATGTTGCAACGCGCGCGGACAGGAGTGTCCGCGCGACACAAACTCCGGCTCGCGCCGGTTAGAAAGAAAGTATGCAGTTCACGATCAGAAATGGAACGCCGCAGAGCAGAGAGTCGCTGTGCAAGACGTGTATCTGGGTGCACATGCAGACCGGCTTTCGGGATAGCGAAGAGTTGATGCATTGCAGCTACGATCGTCTGCGTCTGATTCCCTTCCCGGTGAAGACGTGCACGGACTACACCAACCGTACACACCCGAGTTGGGAGCAAATGCAGAAGCTCGCGTTACCTGTGGAGCCCGCGACCACAAAGGCTGTCCGCGGATTCGGCGCCGAACAGACACAACACACAGACGAAAGTTGATCCCGTCCCGCAGCGCTGCTGCCGGCGCGACCAACTCCAACCTGCCGGTGGCGAAGACAACGGTTACTTCAGGTGAGCCGAAAGGCGAGCAGGTTCAAATCCTGCAACCGTAGTCGCTTATTCCCCGGCACAGATTTCTCCGCGGCGCACGCAACCACGTGTTCCCCGGAGTCCCGCCAGGCCCGGTACCGGGCTTGGCTATAACTGAAAGGAGGCCGAACATGGCCCGCTTAAACGTAACAAAGTTGAATGAACTGATTGGCTGGAGCCGTCCGCGCACGCATGAGGGCGCGCCCGCGCGCAGCCTGAGCCCCGAGCAACAGTTGCGCCGCTCCGTGCTCGCCTGCATGCTCTGGGAGAACCAGTTCTATGAGGACGGCGTGGAGATCGCCGGCCGCCTCAAGGAACTGGTTCCGAAGGTCGCGCCGGAGAAGGTCGCCGCGCTTGCCGTAGAAGCTCGCACTGCGATGAAGCTGCGTCACGCACCGTTGCTGCTCGTCCGGGAGATGGCGCGGCTGACCTCTCATCGCGCGCTGGTGGCGGAGACGCTCGAGCGCGTGATCCAGCGTGCGGACGAGCTCTCGGAGTTCGTTGCCACGTACTGGAGCGACGGGCGGGCACCGCTCTCCGCTCAGGTGAAGAAGGGACTGGCTGCGGCTTTTCCGAAGTTCGATGAGTACG
>CAZBCQ010000016.1:0-13428 GCA_964490255.1 uncultured Terriglobales bacterium
ATCTTGTGCGCGCCCGTATGCAGCAGGTCTTCGCGTTTCAGATAAATGCGTGCCCCGCCCAGATGCTCGCTCAGCCGCTTCGCAAAGAACAGCGGGGTTGGACGTCCTGCAAAATTCTTCAGCAGGTTTTCGAGCTCAGACTGAAAGTCCGGGTCGGTTTTCGCTTTCTCATAAGCCGACTCCAACTCGTGCAACGCAGCCATTAGCGTTTCGGGAACGTAGCGTCCGCCATACGGACCAAATCGCCCTGCCGCCACTGAACCCGGTGCTCGCCTCTGAACAATCGCCATAGCTAGACCATCACGCTCGCACGCCGCGCAGCGCGAACAAACTCGCGGACTTTCGCAGAATCTTTTTTTCCAGGACTAGCTTCCACTCCCGAGACGACATCCACGCCATAGGGCTGGAAGATGCGAATCGCTTCGCCGACATTCTCAGGATCGAGCCCTCCGGCGACAATCACCGGAATCTGCGTCTCGATTGCTTCCACCAGCGGCACAGCCGCATGCCAATCAAACTTCTTTCCGCTGCCTCCGCGCACCTGGCCCTGAGCCGTGTCGAGCAGGATGGCGTCTGGCCTTGCCGCATCTTCAGGCCAACTGAATCCCTGATTCAACTCACCTGCGAAGCGCTCCGGCAAGTGCATTGCCCGATAGAGTTTTGGCTTGCGGCCGTCAGCCGTCTTCATGGCATTCACCTCCGCCAGAACCTGGTCACTCTCCTCGCCTTGCAGTTGCACGGCAGTCAAACCGGTTTCCGTCACGATCTCGCGAATGCGCGTCGCGCTTTCATTCACGAAGACGCCAACCTTTTCGACTGACGCAGGCAGTTCAGCCACGATCGCGCGCACCTGCTCAGGAGTGACTCTTCGTGGACTGGTGGCGAACACGAACCCGAGTGCATCCGCGCCAGCGTCCACCGCGGTCAGCGCATCTTCCAGGCTGGTGGTGCCGCAGATCTTCACCCAGGTCATGCACGCCCCACCGATGCCCGTTGCACTTCCGCCAATAATCGCGCCAATTCTTCACCGGGATGATCGTGCTTCATCAGCGATTCGCCGATGAGAAATGCGTGATATCCGGCTTCGCGCAGAATGTGCAGATCCATTCCGGTATGAATGCCGCTCTCCGCAACCCTGGTCACCTTGGACTGAAACTTTGAGCTGAGTTCGAGCGACGTATTCAGATCAACCTCAAACGTCCGCAGATTGCGGTTGTTTACGCCAATGAGTTCGAATCCAATGTCCTGCGCGCGATTCAACTCCTGCGCATCATGCACTTCACAGAGCACATCCAGCCCGTAAGCCCTGGCCTTGCTGCTCAAATTCCGCAACTCGGTATCGCTCAGGGCCGCAACGATCAACAGCACCGCGTCGGCGCTATTGGCTCGCGCTTCCAGTAACTGGAACTCCTCGACGATGAAGTCCTTGCGCAAACAGGGAATGTGTACCGCGGCCGATGCTTCGCGCAGATAGTCGAGCGATCCCTGGAAGAACTCTTCATTCGTCAGGACAGACAAAGCTGTCGCGCCATTTCGCTCCAATTCCGTAGCCAACGCCTGTGGATGGAAGCTCGCGCGAATCAAACCCCGAGAGGGTGAGGCTTTTTTCAATTCGGCGATCACGGCCAGACCACCAGCTTTCGCAGCCTCGCGAAGCGAACGCGTAAAGCCACGCGGCGTATGCTCGCGAGCATAACGCTCCAGTTGAGCAAAGTTGGCGCTGGCCTTGGCCGAAGCCACCACGCGCCGGGTCGCAGCCACGATCTGGTCAAGTTTCGCTGGCATTCGAAGTAATCACTGATTATACGGTGCGGCTACGCGACTTCGCACTGCTGCAATGTCAAGGATTTGTCTATTGCGGCTATGATGGTTTTGCGATACACCTTTCGCAAGCGAAACAAGCGGAGCGGACTATGCAAAAGCCGGTGGGTATTGTGATCCTCGCCATCCTGTGCTGGGCCAGTGCCGCGTTTCTCCTGCTGCCCTCGCTCGCCCTGTTTTTCGGATCATCCTTCATCGCTGCCATGGTGGGTCAACAGTTCGGGCCCTTGGCGGCGTTCGCCGGAGTCGCAGCGGGAGCATTCCTGCTGGTAATGGCCATGGTAACAGCTGTCATTGGCTGGGGACTTTGGACCCTGCAGGAATGGGCGCGCATCCTGACCATCATCTTCCAGGCAATCGGGCTGGCGCTGAGTGTCCTCTCGCTGTTCGCCTTAGCTTTCTTGCATCCGGTCGGAATCGTCTTCCGACTGGTGCGCATCACCATTCACGGACTGATCATCTGGTACCTGCTGCAGCCCGAGGTGGTTGCGGCGTTCAAAAGGCCCGCAGTCGCCTAAGCCGTCCACCAAAAGCCCGCGAAATTCGCCGCGTCAGGTTTCACGAAGCGACATCAGTACGCCTTCGCAATCACCGACCGGTGTTCTACCTGCTCGCCTGTCACGATGCACTTTCCCGGACCGTCGTACTCATCAACCAACGGAATGCAGCGCACGCTGGCTTTGAATTCCTTAATCCGCGCATCGCAAGCCGGATCATCCTTTATGTGTGCCATCACGAATTTGCCACCACCCTTCTCGGCAGTAGCGTCGCCCAGAAGTTGCGCGACCTCATCAAGGTTGTTCGCCACTAGGGTGTTCTCTTTCATGCGTTTCCGTGCGGCCTCGAACAACTCCGACTGCATGCGCTCGAGCAAACCGTCTACGTACGCAACCAGACCATCTCGTTTTTGAGGCTCTTTGGTCCCCAGGTCGCGCCGCTTAATGACCGCAGTTCCGGCCGCCACATCGCGCGGTCCGATTTCGATCGTCACGGGCACACCCAACTGTTCCCAGTAGAAGAATTTCGCTCCCGGACTGTGCTCCTCGCGCGCATCGACTTCCACCGAAATCCCCGCCGCCCTGAGTGACTCGGCGATCTTGCTGGCCTCCTCGAGTACGGTGGCCTTCTCGCCTTCTTTGCGGAAGATCGGCACGATCACGACTTTCGTTGGCGCCAGCCTCGGAGGCAATACCAGTCCTTTGTCATCTGAATGCGTCATGATCAGGCCACCGATCAGCCGCGTGCTCACGCCCCAACTCGTTTGCCATACGTATTCGAGTTTGCCCTCTTTGCTTTGAAACTGGACATTGAAGGCTTTGCCGAAGTTTTGTCCCAGTTCGTGACTCGTTCCAGCCTGCAGAGCCAGTCCGTTTTGCATCATCGCTTCGATGGCGAACGATCGATTGGCGCCCGCGAACTTCTCGGCCTTAGATTTCACGCCGCGAATCACCGGCATCGCCATCACTTGCTCGGCAACATCGGCGTACAAATGCAGAATCCGCACGGCCTCATCGCGCGCTTCTTCCTGAGTAGCATGCGCCGTATGACCCTCCTGCCACAGGAACTCCGTGGTACGGAGAAACATGCGGGTGCGCAATTCCCACCGGACGACATTTGCCCACTGGTTCAACAGCAGCGGCAGGTCGCGATAGCTCTTAATCCACTTCGAGAAAAAATGTCCGATGATGGTTTCTGACGTAGGACGCACGACGTAGGGCTCTTCCAGTTTCTTGCCACCGGCGACGGTTACAACCGCCAATTCCGGCGAAAATCCTTCCACGTGTTCGGCTTCGCGCCGAAGAAAACTCTCGGGGATGAATAGCGGGAAATACGCGTTCTTATGACCTGTGGCTTTGAAGCGGCGGTCTAGCTCGCCCTGAAGCAGTTCCCAGACTGCGTATCCATTCGGCTTGATCACCATGCAGCCCTTAACCACTTCGGCGGGTTCGGCCATGTCACCCTGCAACACCACATCCTGGTACCACGCGGAAAAATCTTCTGCCCGAGGAGTAATCTTCATACCCTGAGTTTGCCATACTGAGCCAAAACACCGCGCGAAAGTTTTGGAACCTTTTTTGTTCTGGCGCGAATACCTAATGAAAGCGTTGACCGTCAATTCGGAGATGCCGTCAGAGCAAATGCAATCGGCCGAAAGCAAATCGGATGTCGAGTTGTTCGGACTGGCCGTTGCGGGAGACGAACACGCATTTCTCGCTCTTTACGAGCGACTGAAGACAGGGATTTTTCGCTACGCCTACTACATGACTGGTTCGAAATCCGCGGCCGAAGAAGTTACCCAGGAGGTATTCCTCACCTTGCTCCAGAATCGTGCTCGATTCGATCCCAAGCAGGGTAGTGTGGGTGCGTTTGTGTTCGGAATCGCGCGCAACCTGGTGCGCAGGATCGATCGCCGCGAGCGTCCTTTTGAACCGCTCCCGGACGATGCCGAGGCCCTGGCACGCCTCATCGGGCCAGCGTCGGAATCGCACAGCCAGCTTGTTCAAGATCAGCTGATCGGGAACGTGCGCAGCGCCGTCGCTTCCTTACCGGAACACTATCGGCAGGTGGTTGTCCTTTGCGATCTTTTGGAGATGTCCTATGCAGAGGCCGCCACTCGCCTGGGATGCGCGGTGGGCACTGTGCGATCACGACTCAATCGCGGCCATAAGTTGCTCGCCGAGAAGCTCCGATTGTTGGGAGAAACACCGGCTACATTCCGAAACACCGGTACCGAAGGGTGCCTGATATGACTTGCAACGAATTACAAGATTCCGTGAAATCCGTTTCCGCCCGAGCCGACATAGTGGGCACAGACATTCTCTCCCACTTGGAAACTTGTTCGGCCTGCCGTCAGTGGATGGAAATCGAGCAACGATTAATGGGACCGCTGCAAGTTCTTCGTGACTCCGTGCCGGTGATCCCCGCGACTGTCGATGAAAGCGTTCTGAACGCATATCGTGCGCAGTTGCAGCATGCCTCGAGTGATGTTATTCGGTCGAGGAAGCCTGCGCCGTCGATGTCGAATTTGGTTTGGCGAGCGGCGATTGCAGCTTTATTGGTGGCGGGGGCAATTCTTCTTTTTGGAACCCGGAAAGCACCTTCGCCGACGACTGCAAAGATGCAACCAACGCCTGTTGTCTCGAGCGCACAACTTCAGACGCAGCCCCAGAGTGAAGCTCCGAAGCCAGTTACGACGCCGAGGCCGGTTACGGCGAAGCCAGTTATAACGAAGAAGCGAACATCTCGCCCTCTACGCAAAGCTCCGGTCCCGGCAGCCGAAGGCTCGTCCACGGAAGATGCCTACATGGGACTGCCGCCCGACTTTCGCAATTTAATGTACTGCGATCAGCTCAGCTGTTCCGGAGCCATGGAAGTGATTCGCATGAACCTTCCTGCCTCTTCTATAGGCCTGGCATCACCTTCACGCTCCAGCAATGTCGTCGCGGCGGATGTGGTAGTAGGCGCTGACGGGGTGGCTCGCGCAATTCGAATCTTGAACTGAAATTTTAGAGATCATCATGAATCGCAAAACTAGCTCCATTGCTACACGCATATTTTTGGCGAGTGTCCTCTTGCTTTTGGCAAGCGCTGCCGCTGCTCAATTACCCCCGCTGCCTGACGGACCGGTTGAAGCTCTATCCGCCTCGCCCGGAATACCGATGCAGATGAAGGTCTCCACGATGGGAGTTCGCGTTGCCGACAACATGGACGCGTCTCCCGTGAAGGGCAATCCGTTCTGCGGCAGCATCACCAGCGATCACACGCAGGTTTTTGCTGACGGCAATCGCATTCATACGACCGAGAATTCCATGCTGTGCCGCGACAGCCAGGGCCGAATCCGGCGTGAAGCCCAAATCAATCTGCCCGGCGCTGTTCCGCAAGGGGACCTTCCAAAAATTGTGACCATCATCGATCCGGTCGCAGGTGTCCGGTACATGCTGGACAGCAATAGGAAAATCGCACACAAAATGCCTATCCAGCCTTTCGCCTTACAGCCTGATGCAGCCTCCAAAACTTCCGGACAAATATCCGGACAGATAGCAGTCGCAGTCAAAGATGAGGCTGTTGCTACGAGCGCTGGACCCGGCAACGTCGTGTTTTACTCGAGCGCGATGTCGGCGAAAACTGCAGGACCGGACGGAACCCCACCTAACACCGAGAACCTTGGCGACCAGACCATCAATGGCATTCACGCCACCGGCACGCGTCTGACGACAACAATTCCGGCGGGCAGCATGGGAAACGAGCAGCCAATTCTTGTCCAATCCGAAACGTGGTCCTCGCCAGAATTGAAAGCGACAGTGATGACCAAGCACACCGATCCCTGGGCGGGAGAACTGAAGACGCAACTTACCAACGTCAACAATTCTGAGCCCGATCCATCACTCTTTACCGTGCCCAGTGACTACAAGATCATGGACGAGAAGGCAATTCAGATAAAGCTTCCGCCGCCACCGCCTCCGGCTCAGGAATAACGTGAGGCGCCCTTATTTGGGAGCCTTTGGCAGTGATTGCACATAGGAGACGATTTGCCAGCGCTGGTCCTGGGGCAACGATTCGAACCCGGGCATGCGATGGAAGCTGAAGCCATGTGCAATCACCCACTCCAGTTCACCGGGTGTAAGTGCATGAACCGCCTCTGTCTGCAGTGACGGAGAATGTCCTTTGCCTTCGCCATTTGCTCCATGGCAACGAGCGCACTTGTCGGAGTAGAGCTTTTGTCCAGCGCTGACGGCGGCGGGATCGGAGGCTAGCGGATTGGGACGCGTTCGATCCGCCTCAGGCACATGCTTCGTCCATCCCGGCTCGTCAGCATGCGCTGGTGCACCCAGGAATGCGATCAGGACCGCGGCAATCAACACCGAAAACTTCATTCGACGCTCCCACTCGAAGAACATACATCGCTCCACATCAAAACTCACGGAACAGCAACCAATGTACAGAGAGCTGGATTATGACTCAAGAACGAGGATGGTGAAGTTTTCGTCATGCTCACGTGATAGCAATTACGGTGCGGCTCAGCAACACGGGATTGTGAGTAAGGATTCAAGACTGTCTTGGAAATCCGCCGGACCTGCTGTACACTGCGCCGATCCTGCATTGGCTTGCAGCCAAGCCCTACAACCGGTGGAGGCAGTACGTGGATCGCATCCGCCTTATCACCCACGAGCAGAAGGAAATCCTGTTAGTCGATTGCAGCGGGTGTGCTGCCGCGGAGATGTACGCGATCATCGACCAAGTGCCCAGTCATGTGCGCAATTATCCTCGCGAGTCGCTATTGCTTCTCGGCGATTTCAGCAACGCTGAATTCAATCGAGATGTAGTGGAACGCTTGAAGGTGGCAGCGGTATTCGATCGTCCGCATCTCAAGCGCTCCGCCTGGGTGCTCACGTCGAATTTGCCGCCGGTGCTCTACGAATCGATCAAGACATTTTCCGGACGTGATCTTCCGATTTTCGCTACGCGCGAGCAAGCGTTGCAGTATCTGGTTAGCTGAAACGGATATCTGATGAGCGCTTGGTTGAACTGTTACACGCAGCTTTGAAACGGTGCAGCTGAGCTGCGCCGTTCCAAGCCGCGGGTTTTGCATACAAGCTCAATTCCCACCGAACGAAGCAGTTCTAGCGACGGTGGCCGCCTCTGTATCCGTCCTCATAACCGCGCTGATAAGCAGACAGGTTCTGTCCCTTCCAGTTATCGGTCCTCAGATTCATAGACTTGTTCTGGCTACGATCATTCTGGCCGTTCTGAAATCCTGCTTGATACGCGCGCCGTTCTGCGTCGGTCGTTCCATAGCCTGCAGGACTGCCTACGTACCCGCCATTGCCATAGCCGCCATTTCCATTCCAGCCGCCACGAGCTTCGTCATCACGATCATGGTCACGATCTCGATCGCCATCACGGCCGTAGCCGTATCCGTTTCGCGCCTGGTCATCACGATCGTGGTCGCCATCATGGCCGTAGCCGTATCCATTGTTGTAGCCGTACTGGCCGCGGCCGCCGCGCCCACGATAACCGTCCTCGTATCCTCTCTCATATGCGCTCAGGTTTTGACCGTGCCAGTTGTCGGTCCTCAGATTCATTGCCTTATTTCGGCTGCGATCGTTTTGACCGTTCTGAAAGCCCGCCTGATACGCCCGCTGCTCGGCACTAGTTTGCGCGTGTGCGGATCGCGGCGCGATCAGCACTGGCGTTCCCGCCAGCGCGAGTACAAGTACGATCTTGGTTGCTGTCCTCAGCATGAAGTCTCCTCTTCTCCGGGCACCCGTAATCCTGGCCCGGAGGGCACGTTTAATGTCACTAAAGATTGGATACTGGAATCTGTCCTGCTTTTGCCTGCACACGGTTTAGCCTCTGTTCCAAAAGGTGCCATCACAGGCTATTCGCGGGTAGACAACGCCCTTTTCCTGAAACCGGAGGTAAGGTGGCCAGCTCTGAACCACGCTCTCCGCTCAGGCGGTTCCGAATTTCGATCCCGAGCAAGAGCAACATGGTCCTCATCTTTCCGCCAAGGGCGGCGGTCAGGCCGAAGCATTCCTAGGATGCTCCGCCTTCAAGTTGCAGATTGGGGTGGTTATCGTACGCTTGGTCGGCGACCCGAAAGGACACGTCGCACCACGATTCGCACATCAGAAGCATTGTCGTCCTTTTCGGCTTTCACTTCCGACGGCGCTGAGACGACTTCATAAAGTGCGTTGGTGATGAATTCCTGTGTTGCGACGCTCAGCGTAATAGGCCGCGGCTTGGCGAATCGGACGATGAAGTGTCCCGAGCTATCCGTGTATGCCAATTCCTTGCCGAGGTGCAAAGCAGCGCCTTCCACCGGTTGTCCGTGGTCATCCACGACAATACCCTGTACGACATACTTACCGATCGAGAAGGATTCCTGCGAGACCGCATTCGCAGCCATACCGCGTATGCGATACAGGTACGTGCTTACGCCGAAGGAGAAGCGCAGGTGCCCATTCGGATCCACGTCGGATGCCGCGGTCAACTGCATAGGGCCTGCTACGCGAAAACCGGCGTTGAGAGCCAGCGCCTGCTCGAACGGATGATCGGGGCGAAACGGGAGATATACGTTCTGATAGTCAGCGCGAATCTGAAGACGATTGCTGGTGAAGTCGCCACCAAAAGCGTAAACCGTCTGTCCTCCGGTGTGCGACACCAATTGCAGAAGGCTGATACGGGGAGAGATATTCTCCCGTACAGTTCCGGAGAGGATCGTCGTTTTCTGTCCGGGACTTCCTGCTGTTCCCCGCGGACTGCTCTCGAACCAGTTCAGGTTCGCCTCCAACCGTCGCGTGATGTGACTGCCTGCGTAGACATTAGTTCCTTGCGCTTTACGACCAGAGGCGTCAGACATGAACAGACCGCTACCAAGATAGATCTTGGAGATGTGAAAGTCAGTTGAGAGGTGGTTGACCGACGCTTGTTGCATCGCGCCTCCCGGCGTCAGAGGCTCAAGGATGTTCTCATGACCGCCGGTCACAGAAAAACCACCGACAGGCTTATACAGCACTTGCACGTTTTCCTTGTTCGGTTCTGAACTCAGGGGACTAATGACGGTTACCCGGCGAAACATGTCTCCGGTAACGACGTAACTGGACTTGAACGCAAGTTTGTTGGTTTCGGCATCGAGGGAAGATGCGAAGTACTTCTGGTTCGAACCGACACCGTTCACTATGGCAGCTTTGAGCCACTGGTTCGGCTTATACTCCAGCCCCTCCAGAATCGTCTGACGGTGCGAAAGGATGTCGCGCGAGAAGAACGTCAGGCGCTTGCTTAATTTGCGTCGATAGAACAAAACGCCCACTGGGGCATCACTGGTCGCGGCGTTGAAAAAACCTGTGCCCAGCCAGGTGGAAGTGGTACCCGCGAATACGTAAATGCTGCGATCAGCACTGACTCGCTCCGCTCCCACGCCTCGTGCTGAGAAATAATGGCTGCTATCAAAAATGTCGGTCGGAAGGAGGAACGGGACAGAATCGTCCCCCGCTACAAGCGTGTACCCGTGCGTAAGAAAGCGTGTTTGGGCGCCGAATTCCGGCTTGCCACCGTACAGTCCCAAACCAATCGTTCCATCGTACTTTGGCGCTTTGAACTCAACCGATCCACCTTGAGCGTTCAGCATCGACGAGACGCCACCTTGCACGCGGAAGACCTGCGCTTGCGCAAAAGTAGTCGTAAGCGTGGCAAGCAGGATCAGCGTGCATCGTTTCGACAGGCCCATTGCTCAACTCAGGGATTGCTCCCTTCGGCAGACGCCAGGGCGCTTTTCGCATCCGCGGTAGGAGAGGGAGAAGAAGCAGCACTGCTTTGCTGCAGCTTCTCCTCAAGTTTGAAGCCCTGCAACTGCAGAGTCACTCCAGTCGGTGCGTTTTCACCTTCCACTTTCTCGTTGAGGGGCACTTCCAGAATCCGCTTACTGTGCGGGAAGATGGGGAATCCGGGCGCTTCCTGCTTCTTCTTGGAATAGACGAGGTCGGTCTCGAGCACGCGCCCGAAATTACCTCCCTCGTTCTCAACCTCCAGGATGGCCTTGTTCTGCGCCACATTCACTTCGGCGCGCACAATGCGCAGTTCCGATTTTTGGATCGTTTGCTTCGGAAGCAGGTAGACGGTGTGTGGTAGAAGGAGTCGCACGTTCATGCCTTCCGCGCTGCGAAATGGAAACCCCGAGAAGTTGGCGTAGATCACGAACCAGTTGGGGCTCTGGGGAGAGCTGGCTTCGTAGAAGACGAAATAGGTCTGCTTCGGCTGGATGCGGAAGCTGCTGGTAGAAAGCTTCAGATGGATGTTCGGATCGAGCGGGCGGTACGCGATTTCGCCCGTTTCAGAAACCGAAAAACTTTTGGCCTCAAGTACCACATTCAGAGGCGTATCGCTGTCGTTTACGTATTCCACCCGACCCTTGGCAGGGTTGCCCAGCTCACCAATGACCGGGCGTACGGTCTGAGCGATTCCGGCAACGGCGCACAGTGTGAACAATGCGCCACATATCCATTTGCGACCCGTCATTAGATAGTCATGTTTCATAGCTTTTTCAAATCGCCTGCGCCTGTATCGTCAGCGTGCCGGTGTAAGTGCCGGCCGGCAGATTCGGCAGGGGAGCTAAGTTGATGTTGAAATTCATTGCATCGGTTCGCGATCCAGTTTTGTTGTTGCCGAGAATCGGGGTGCTGGAGAGCATCAAGCCCGCGTTAGCACCACCAAACGGAACAGTGTTCGTGAGCGCGGCGAAAGCACCGGCGTTATCAGAAATCTGGAAATCGGCAGACGGGATATTGTCGCCAGCACCATCGCTCAATGCGGAAGTTGAGCTAGAGAAGAATGCGTAAAGTTTGAGACTGTTGACGCTTGGTTTCAACGTCCAGGACGTTGTGGCTGTGATCGAGGTGCTTCCAGGATTGCTGCCGCTGCCGGCAGTCAGATTGAAACTCACTGCATTCGCGGAGAGCGTGACGCTGACCGACTGGCTCAGAACGGCCTGCAGGCTAATCGTGCTCGCGCCCGAATTCAGTACCTGCGCGCAGCAGAGTACCGTTTGCAGTGCGACGAACGCGACCACCGCCAGTAACGCTCGGATTTTTGCGTGCAGGCTCATGACAGAGTCCTTGCTTCGCTCAAAAGAGGGTGGCCAAGGGCAAGAGATTTTGCTCGTTGCCCCTGGTACTCTCGTGATCGAAGAAGACTACGGTGTCGCCTGAGCCTGAATGTTCAGCGTGCCGGTATAAGTGCCCGCCGGCAGCTGAGGCAACGTGGACAGATTGATATTGAACGCCATCGCATCTGTACGATTGGAGTTCTTGTTCGCACCTGTGATTGTGACGTTTGCCAGTTGCAGTCCAGCGTTGGCGCCGCCAAAAACCACTGTGTTGGTCAGGGCAGTAGAAGCTCCGCCGTTGTCGGAGATCAGGAAAGCGGAAGAAGGAATGTTATCGCCGGCTCCATCTGTGAGCGCCGCAGCCGAGCTTGCGAAATAGGCGAAGACGCCAACGGCTGTCCGGCCGGGCTTCAGAACCCATGCGGTCGTTGCCGTGATGTTGGTGCTGCCGGCGTTCGTTGCCGAGCCTGGAGTAAGTGCGAAGTTGACCGCGTTCGCTGTCAGATTGACCGTCAGCGCTTCGGCGAGAGTGGCGTTCAGCGCAATTGGCTGCGCGCCCGAGTTGATTTGTGCGCTTGCTAACGATGCGGCGAACGTTACGAAAAATACAGACACTACGAGCCGCGAAATGGTCCTTGTTTTCATGTCACCCACCCTAAGTTTGTCGTCTGCCCCGGCTGCTTGCCAATCGGTGCATCGGATCTGATTACTTGGGGGCATTATCCTTTGGATTTCTTTAGGTGCACAACGGTACTCAAGTAACGTCTGTTAACACGAATGGAACGGAGTCTCGAAACGGGCGGATTTACGCGCGTGCGTGAGTTGGGTGACAGAGCGATGTCAATGGGAGAGGTAAGGCACGAAACCGTGCGTCTTGGTGTTCAACCTATATAAGGAGGTAGTCGCAGTGATGTAGAGAGTGGTGTAGTCCGGATCCCCCCACGCGAGATTCGCGGGCTGCTCGGGCAAAACGATCGTTCCGAGATGGTGTCCCTGGGCGTCCCACACCCAGATACCTTTCGGACCGGTCACAAAAACGTGGCCTGCTCGATCCACCTTGATCCCATCGGGAACGCCATCACCCTTTCCACCCGGCTCCTCACCAAAGATGCGTCCATTCGCGAGCGTAGCATCGGACTGCAAATCGTAAACGCGTATATTGCGCCGCTCACTGTCGTCGACATAGAAGTGCTTGCCATCAGGAGAAAACGCCAGTCCATTGGGTTGCGCCAGATCCTTCGTGAGCAGCCGCACGCCGCCGCTGGCATCAATCCGATACACACCCTGAAAAGGTATCTCCTGTTTCTGACCTTGGGGCAGGTCAAGCGTAGGATCGGTGAAATAGATGGCACCATCGGGACCGAGCACAACGTCATTAGGGCTGTTGAACTTTTTCCCCTCGAACGTGGACGCTACGGTCTCGTAGGTCTTGCCGTCGTCGCTCAATCGGATGATCGCGCGCAGTACGCTCGCGCAATCGAGCAGCCGGTGCTGTTTGTCGTAAGTATTTCCGTCCGGATCTCCGAGAGCGATTACCTCTTCTTTATGTCCGTCGCTGTAAACGCGGAAGATCTTGTTTAACTCTTCATCGCTTACCCATACGAACCCCTTGTCGTCCCAGACTGGGCCTTCGGTGAATCCGAGGCCGGTGATTACAGTTGTAAGCTTCGCGTCGTGATCGAACAGCTTCCAGAATTGCGGTAATTGAGCTTGCAACGCGAATTGGCGAGGCACAGATTTCTCCTGCCCCTGAACAAGGATCGATGAAATCAGAATAAGCAAGAGCAGTTTCAATCGCATGAAACAGAGTCCTTCGCGATGGCAGAAGTTAATTCTCATCATCCCAATGCCGCTTCGTGCCTTTCTTTGCGGCCGCAACATCAATCGTCGAATGCAAGCTCATGAGATAGCTGACCACGTCGTCTAGTTCTCGCGGACTAAGCGTCGAGCCGTAGTCTTTCGGCATCAGCGAAGCAGGATCGTAGGAGATGTTCGCCAAGTCT
>CAZBCQ010000016.1:13528-23823 GCA_964490255.1 uncultured Terriglobales bacterium
GCCGTAGTCTTTCGGCATCAGCGAAGCAGGATCGTAGGAGATGTTCGCCAAGTCTACTTTTTGTAGCGAAACGAAGTCACCGTTGTGCGTCAGGAGAACAAGTGAAAAATTGTCTTCGGTGCGGACGAGGCCGCTGTACGTTTTGCCTTCGTGCGTAGTAGCAGTCGCCGCCTTTGCGTGCTGATCCGGATCTTTGTCAGGTGCGAGGATGGCTTCGCGAATTTCTGCCGGTGAACGCCCGTTGCCATATGCTGTCAAATCGTTTCCCAGGAAACCACCTTTTCCTGCGGCCATATGGCATTCGGAACACCGAGCTTTTCCTGCGAAGAGAGCGGCACCGTTGTGTGGATCCCCGGGCATTTGTGCACTTGCGCCCTTACCCTGCAACAGGCGCAGGTATCCGAGTATTGAGGTTAGCTGTGCCTGGCCTACGAAGGCGAACGACGGCATGCCAGCCCCGGTAACACCGCCCGTCACAATGCGCTTCAGCTCGGCGTCGCTTAGCCTGGCTGCATCGGAACCCGATGCAATACCCGGCGCGCGATCGCCACCTTTGCCGTCAAGTCCATGGCAGCCGCTACAATTCGCGACGAACGCTTTTTTGCCGGCACCGCCAGCGTCGTGAGCGGCAGAGCTCTGCCGGGTTTGTGCCGCAAGTCCCCAGCAGAGCCCGAAACCGAGAAACGCCGAAACGAAACGAGCAGATCGTCTTGGAAGCAAAGTCTCCGCCCGACTCAGAATCCGAATTTCAATCCGAGTTGCATGATGCGCGGATCGCGTGCCGATGTGACTACTCCGAAGGTACTGGAGTTAATTTCGCCGCTCGGGTTGTAGAACTGTGCGTGATTGAACAGATTGAATGCCTCGACTCGGAACTGTAGCTCTTTTGACTCTGTGATTTTCGTCGTTTTTGCCAGAGCCATGTTGAAGTTGTTCAGCCCCGGACCATGGAAGAAACGGCGGCGCGAGTTTCCGAATTGTCCGAGCGCTTCATTGCTGAATAAAGAGGTGTTGAAGTACGGCTGATTGTTACGTGGATTCGTATTGGCCAACACCGTGCCGCCCGCGAAATTCGGGACATCGACCGGAGCTGCATTGGCTCCGATCAGCGAATTGTCATCGTTTTCTGAAAGGGAGATCGGTAACCCTGTCGCGAAGTTTGTAATCCCCGACAAACTCCATCCTTCCAACGCGCGCTTCGCCCATCCTGCGTTTACGAACTTGTCGAACGGCAGGATCCAGTCATAGCTGAATACGAAGTTGTGTGTCACATCGAAGCTGCAGAGGGAGATGCTCTGCCGCGGATTGAACGGATACACCGAATCCTGGAGACCGGATGCATTGTCCATGCACTTGCTGAACGTGTAACCCGCAAGGAAGCTCAGCGAACCGCTTTGATATTTGGCGCTCGCCTGGAATGAGTTATAGCTCGAATGTGCAATCGTCGACGTAAGCGGGTTGGTATCAAACAATGGACCGAGAGGCCGCACGCTGTTGATGACCTGTCCCGAAGCCGTAACCCACGGAGTGCTGGTTCCGATGGACTGCCCATTGACAACGCTCACACTGAATGGCGGAGTCTCGCTGAACGGACCGCATGGCCCAGCGCTGTTCGGTCCGAGATTGGCAGGATTATTTAAGAACAAGCACTGCGCCTGGTTCGCCGGATTGCCTTCAACGGCAGCAATCAAATGATGTGCCTGGTTGCCTACGTAACCGGCGGTGACCACAGTGCGACTGCCGATCTGGCGCTGCAAAGAAAGTTCGTAGTGCTCAGAATACGGCAGCTGATTCTTGTTGTTGTACGACCAATCGTATGACAGCGGCTCCACCTGCGCCCATGGAAACGTGGTGTCCGGATTCTTGGTAGACACATTCGTCGGCGGATAAGGGAATGGGAAGCGCTGTCCTACTGAAGATCCGTCAGCTCGGTTGAGATATGGCGATTCGAGCAGCGGTGGGTTAGAGCTGCCGTAATAGAGTCCGTACGGAGGGTCTCCCACTTCGAGAAACTGCGACAGATCTTCCACCGAGGTGTAGTACAGTCCTACACCGATTCGAATACTGGTATGGCCCGGTCCGCCGAACAGCTTGCCCAGAATCCCCGAGGACGCGTCGGGCGAATAAGCCAAACCGAGGCGTGGGCCGAAGTTGTCCCACTTGGTGGGCGCCAGGGTGCGCGGGACGCCGGGATCGCCCGCGACAACATAGCCCAACGGCGCCCCCGGGAATTTCACTGACTGCTGTCCGGGAATAATCGTCTCGATCTTGTTTTGTGTGTCGTACCACGGCATGCTCGCTTCCCATCGCACGCCATAGTTAAAGACCAGGTTGGAAGTAACGCGCCAGCTATCCTGTGCGAACAAGGCGTAATACTTACTGCGTGAATCGAGGATTTGCGGGCTGGCCTGGGTCAAGCTGTTAGGAGCTCCAATAAGGAAATCGGCAAAGTCGATTCCCGTTTCGTTGCCCGTAAAGGAGTACTGGCCATTTTCCGCTGCGAGATTTCGCTCATTGATCTGGTCGTAATGGAATTGCCCGCCTAACTTGAGCGAATGACGTCCGATTACCTTCGAAAAGTTATCCAGCCACTGGAATGAGTTGTTGAACTGTCGAGTGCTTACCTGCGGAACACCGATAGAGAAGTTATTGAAGGTCATGTAAGGCACGCCTTCGAGGCTCGGCTGGATGGCACTGATTCCGCCGGTTGTGGCGTCCCATGGAGTTACAAATCCTAAGTTGGACAAGCTGTAATTCGCTCCCACACCGCCGGTCGGAGTTCCGAGTGCAAGAGTATTGCGCACATAGCTGAACCGGAATTCATTAACCGCAAACGAACCGAAGGTTTTCGTCGCACCAAAGTTCAACAGCTGCGCGCGCCCCGCAGTTGCCGCGGTATAGGCGAATCCCGCAGCCGGGACCGTGGCGCCGCCATTCGGAAAGGGAGCATTCAGCAGATAATCGTCGAGGAAGTAATAGCCGAACAGCGAACCAAATCGCGTGTTCTGGTCAATACGGATGCCGCCCTTGTCGTCCCGCAGCGTCTGCGCATAGCTGGATGTGTCGAAGAAGTTGTTGGGACCATTGGGCTGTGGGATGAGCCCCATGTTGATCATGTTGACTGCAACTGGCGACCATGCACTCTTGGGAATGAAAGCATTGGGAAAAACACACTGAGCACTGGTCGTACAGCCAGGTGTGTAATACGGCTCGCCGTCGCTGACGCCATAACCCAACCGCTGCGAAAGTAAATTGGCGAAGTTGGGCCCGTTTACCGAATACGGTTGTCCGCTAGATGCGTTCGTGAAAGAGCCAGCAGAATCGCTGAAATCACCGGTGAAGTTTCCAGCTGATGGCACCTGCACATTGACTGTGGGCGCCTGAGTCTGACGAGTGCCCTGGTAATCCACGAAGAAGAACGTCTTGTCTTTCTTGATCGGTCCGCCGAGAGTGCCTCCAAACTGATTTTGCCGATATACCGGTGTCTGTGATCCAGGCGCGGCGAAGTAGTTCTTCGCATCGAGCGCTGTGTTGCGAAGGAACTCGAAGGCATTCCCGTGAATATTATTTGTGCCGGATTTGGTGACGACGTTGATCTGTCCGCCGCTATAGTTGCCGTACTCTGCGTCGAAGTTATTAGTGATGATGCGGAATTCCGCGATCGAGTCGATGTTGGGAATGATCGAAGCGCCGTTGGTCTTCCCTTCTTCTACATTTGAACCGTTGACCATGAATCCGTTGGCTGCTTCGCGTTGGCCATTCACGGACTGATTACCGGAATTCAAACCGCCGTCAACTGGGCGATCGTTCACACCGGTCGTGCCTGTGTCGGTCGATGTGTACGGAGAAACGCCGGGTTGAAGCGCCAACAAATCGGTGTAGGCGCGACCGTTCAGCGGAACAGCAGTCATGCTCTTCGCGCCAATCACTTCACCCATCTGTGTAGTTTGGGTCTCCACGTGAACGGCGTCGCTACTGACGTCGATTTTTTCGCTGATGGTGCCGACCTCAAGGGCCGCGTCCGAGCGGATCGCGGAGTTTGCATCGACTCGCACGCCGGTTTTCTCGTAGGTCTTAAAACCATCCAACGTGATTTGCAGGTTGTAATCGCCAACAGCAAGGGCCGGAATCACGTAAAAACCTTTACCATCGGTCGTAACCGCCTTCGTAACTCCCGTTTGGGTATTCGTCGCGACGACCTTGGCTCCGGAGACAACAGCTCCGCTCGAATCCGTAACTACTCCCGAAATTGTTCCCGTAATGTCTGCCCAACACACCGCGGCAAAAATCAGCGCCGCCAGGATTAGACCAACAAAGGTCTTCGTGCCGATCACCATATGCCTATCTCCCTTACGAAATGGCTCTCGCAGGCCGCTGCAGCCTTCAAATTTTCATTGCATGAAAGCAACTCTGCGAATTTAAGAATTCCCCACAGCCAACGATCGTCGGTTTATATCACGTTTGAAAATCCTGTCAACTCTGAAAATACAAATTAGCCTGTATTGAATCGTTTTGATAAGGAAACGCCGAGCGCAGGAGGGGACCGGAGACGACAGATGGCTGCCATCGTCCCCGGCGGGAGATTCGGCCGGGCCGCCGAACTGGGTTGGTTACCGCTTTACCGCTATCGCCGAAATTTCGATGTGCGCAGCGCCCACCAATCCGCTTACTGCGACGGTGGCACGCGCCGGTTTCGGGTCTGGCATGATGCTCCTGTAGACCTTGTTCATCTCGTCGAAGTCCTTGATGTCGGCAAGGAAGACGGTTACCGAGACGATATCTTGCATTTCAAAGCCTGCGGCCTTCACAACCTTCTGGATGGCCTCCAGCGCCGCCCGAGTTTCTCCGGCAGTACCGCCTTCGGCTAACTTGCCGTCTGCAGTTCGTCCCTCCTGCCCCGCTATGTAGAGGGTGTTACCCGCAACAATGCCGTCGCTGAACGGCAGTTTGCTTTCAGCTCCGGCGAGGCTGATTGGCTTGTGTGCCTGCGCCGCTGCAACAGATGGGAGCAGCGATAGAGACATCATCAAACCTGCCGCCTGCAGTAGTGTTTTCGAGAACATCTTGTTCATCAATTGCGCTCCTTGATATCGAACAGGGTTGTAAGACCGGGGATCGAAAGAGTACAAATCCCAAAGTCGCCGGATATGTATACATCGTGGAGAACCGCATGAACAATTTTTCTGCTATGCATCGCACCAGGAGATTCATCCTCACCACCTTCCTCGTTCTCATCGCAGCCGCAATGTCGTTCGTGTTCGCACCGAAGTTCTATGCGCAAACGGCAGACCGCGAAAACAGCCATCTGCTCAGCGGTTTCCGCCATGTGGAAGTAGCTTCTGTCTCCGATGCAATTGAGCAGATTATGGGAAAGCGCATGTATATGAGTCACCGAATGCGGCCGCTGTTCACTTCCAGGTTCGCGGGATATGCCCTCACGGTGAAACTGAAGAAGCAGGAGAATCACGATCCACAAGCCCTTAACGGAATGATCTCGGCAATCGATCAGGGAAAAGAAGAATCGGTGTACGTGATGGTCGTGGAGGACGGCGCTGACATCGCCGGCATGGGTGGTCTGATGGGGACAGCCATGTCCGCGCGCAATTTTTCTGGTGCGGTGATCGATGGCGGAGTGCGCGATACCGCTTACCTGCAAAAAATCGGATTCCCCGTTTTTGCGACAGGAATCGTGCCATCAACCTCGGTCAGCCATTATCGTTTCGACGGTTCGAATATCCCCGTTGTCTGCGATGGCGTGCCGGTAAATCCGGGCGACATCATCGTGGCTGATAATGACGGCGTTACAGTCGTACCCCTCGCGCGTGCTCGCGAGGTCCTGAAACTTGCCCAGGAGATGGATTTCAAGGAGCACTCGATGTATCCGGTCATCGACAAATTGAAATCGCTTGGCGATGCAATTCGACAGTTCGGAAGGCTTTAGCTCGTAATCACTTGTAAATTTTCGCATCCACGAAAATCAGTTCTTGCGTCGCGAGCTATTTTCACTGCATAATTCGCGCTTTCATTTTCGGCTGAGTTCAGCGGGCGGTTCTAAATAGTGCCAAGGGGAACAAGAAACTACACCATCATCGCTCTTCAGCGCGGTTTAGGCCTGCTGACGTTGTTTGCGAATGCGGAGCGGGGACTGAGTGCATCCGAGGTTGCAAAACAATCCGGGTTGCCAGTCAGTACGGTCCATCGTTTCCTCGCAAACCTGCAATCTTCGGGTTTCTTGAACTGCTCCGAAGACGGCATTTATCACCTCGGCATGGTTTGTATCGGGCTCGGCTATAGCGCCCTGGCCCAAATCGACGTCCGCCGGATAAGCTTGCCATATCTGCGCGAATTGAATCAGAAGACACGCGAAACCATTCACCTCACCATGCGGCGCGGCGTATCGGCGGTTTACGTCGAGAAACTCGACTCGCAGGAGCCGGTGCGCATTTACTCGCGCATTGGCGCTTCGGTGCCTTTGTATTCATCCGCGGTTGGTAAAGTGATGCTCGCCTACATGCAACCGCAGGAGCGTGAGCATCTGCTCAGCCAGATGGAATTAAAGCGGTTCACTCCCAACACAGTCGGCAGCCTCCAGGAGCTGTCGACGATTTTGCAGAGGGTAAGACGGCAGGGCTTCGCATACGACCTCGAAGAAAACGAACCGCACATACGCTGCGTTGCCGCCCCTATCTGGGATCACAGCGGAGCCGTGAATACCAGCTTGAGCATCACCGGTCCTGCGGTTCGCATGTCCACAACACGCCTGCGCGAACTGGCGCCTCTGGTGAAGGAAGCAGGATTGAAAATCTCGCGCGACCTCGGCCATCAGCCCAAGGAGGAGATGAGCAGGATCGACGAACAGTCTGCGTCTTCGCACAATGAAAAACTCCTTGTGCGGCGCTCCGAGGTCGGTCGCTAACCGTCATGCGAATTCTTCGGGATGTTGTTACTGGGATCATGACGGTGGGAATGGCAGCTTCAACGTGTGTAGCTGCCAGTTCTGGCAGTTCTTCCAATCATGTCTGCCAGATTTCACCAGCCGTTTTTGAGGGCTGGCACGCACAGCAAGTCTCAAACGACTGGGTTCGACTGACGATCGTCCCGCAACTCGGCGGCCGTCTTATGCAGGTATCGTTCGGCGGCCATGACTTTCTCTTCGTGAATCCCAAGTACAAAGGACAGTACATCCCGCCATCCGCGGCCGCGGGACGTTGGATTAACTACGGCGGAGACAAGATCTGGCCTTTACCGGAGGGCAATCAGGACGAGCACCATTGGGTGCTGAAGTCCGATCCGCTGGATGATGGCGAGTACAGATTCCGCATTGTGTCGCAGGGAAAGCGTTGCTCGGTCATTCTTGACGGCCCTCCAGATCCGGTGACCGGTTTGCAGTATTCACGCGAGATCAGCATTGGCGCCGATTCTCCAGCGATTTCGTTTCACGCGAGGATGAAAAACATCGCTGACCATCCGATCACCTGGTCGGTCCAATCGGTTACGCAATACGATCTCGCCTCACATACATCGTCAAACGCGTTTAATCGCGACTTCTTTGCCTTCACACCTGTCAATCCACATTCCGCCTACTTCGCGGGTTATCAGGTGCGCAATGGACTGGCAGACGACCCCTCTTTCGAAGTGAAGGATGGACTTTTTCGCCTGCACTGGCTGTACCTGGAAAACGAAGTCTGGCTCGATTCGCCGGCAGGATGGGTGACAGTGGTGGATGGGGCGACACACTTTGCGATGGTGGAGCGATTTACGTATCAGCAACAGGCGGACTATCCGGGCAAGGCCAGCGTAATTTTTTACAAGAATGGTGCATCGATCAGCCTCGACGGGAACTTGATACCCAAACTAACCGCCGGGTCGCCTGACGAAACACCGTACTACATGGAGGCTGAACTCAACAGCCCGATGGTTTCACTGCGTCCGGGTGAGAGCTACCGGTTCGATACGGAGTGGTTCCCAACACGTGCAGGCGATTCATTCGTAACGGTGAACAAAGCCGGAATGGTCGCGATTCCAGCGACGGCGACCAAGAGCAACAAAGGGCTGTTGATCACCGGAACGTTCGGCGTGTTTTTCCCTGGCCACGTCGTGGTGCAATTCTTTGACGCGCACGGCGCCGAACTGGGGCAAGCACGAGTCGCTCTCGCGAATCCTCTTGAACTATTGAAATTAAGCAACCACGTTTCGGCGCCATCGGGAACTGCGAAGATCTCAATTCACATATTAGACGACGATGGCGATGACCGTGGCATGCTCGGCGAAGCAGACGTGAAGCTCCTTTCAGGAGCCACGGCTTGAGACTTCTGAAACTCCTGTTGCGCGTCACTGGAACACTCTTGTTGGCCATTACCTCCTATTCGGAGCAGCAGGACGTAACCGTCTCCACCATTGACGTTCGCGCCTCTGATTTGAGCGTCCGCACGCTCGCGGGCAATTGGCTGAGCTACAACGGCGACTACAGCGGTCGGCGCTACAGCAGCCTTGCGGAAATTACACCAGCCAACGTTGCGCAGTTGCGAGCGCAGTGGGTATTTCACAGCCATGCACCGGGGATTCTCGAGGTAACTCCGGTGGTGGTCAACGGAGTAATGTTCGTCACCGCCTCGAACGACGCATTCGCCCTTGATGCGCGCACGGGTCGAGTCATTTGGCACTATGCGCGCCCAGTGTCGGAGGGTTTAATTGACGACGCGTCGGGCCATATCAATCGTGGCGTGGCTGTTCTTGGTAAACGCTTGTACATGGAGACCGACAATGCCCACCTGCTTTGCCTCGATGCTCGTTCCGGGCATTTGATCTGGGACGTAGCTTACGCCGGTAAAAACAAGAATTACGGCGCAACCAGCGCGCCGCTGCTCGTGAAAGACAAGGTGCTGGTTGGGACCTCCGGCGGCGACGACGGCGTCCGCGGCTTTATATCGGCCTACGACACCGAAAGCGGGAAATTGGCCTGGCGCTTCTGGACGATTCCAGCACCGGGTGAGCCCGGGTCGGAAAGCTGGCCGCGCGACGCGTACCTGCATGGTGGCGGCACCACATGGATGCCGGGCACATATGATCCGGAACTAAACACCATCTACTGGGGGACGAGCAATCCTTCTCCGGATTTTGACGGCAGTGTCCGGCCGGGTGATGATCTTTACACCGACTGCGTCATCGCTCTCGATGCCGATACCGGCAAACTCAAGTGGCATTTCCAGTTCACGCCCCATGATCTCTACGATTACGACGCGACCGAAACACCCGTACTGATCGACGCCACTTACAACGGCGAACCTCGCCAACTTCTGATCGAAGCCAACCGAAACGGATTTCTGTACGTGCTCGATCGCACTAATGGAAAGTTCCTTTCAGCCGTTCCTTTTGTCGAAAAGTTGAACTGGGCCAAGGGCATTGATGCCGCGGGTCGTCCGATATTGACCGGCATGATTCCCACCGCGGCAGGCACTCGCGTTTGCCCAGGATTTGCTGGTGCGACCAACTGGAACTCACCAAGCTACAGCGAGACAACGCGTTTGTTCTATTTTCTCGCGGTTGAAGATTGCAGCGTTTACTCCACCAAGCCGCAGGGATTCGAGGAAGGCAAAGGTTACTACTCCACCGGAGCACAACACAGTCCTGGCGAAGGCGCACATAAAGTTCTACTGGCCTACGATCTGCAATCAGGAAGATTTGCCTGGCGCAATCCACAAATCGGTAACTCACATTCCATGGGGGGAGTGATGTCCACCGCCACAGGACTCGTTTTCTTCGGAGACGACTCGCAGTCGTTTGAGGCCGTAGACGGCGCTACCGGAAAATCGCTCTGGCATTTCAATACCGGGCAATCTCTGCATGCGTCGCCAATGAGCTATGCCGTAAACGGAAAACAATATGTCGCCGTTGCATCGGGAGACGATTTATTTACTTTCGCATTACCGTAAGTGCAGGCCAAATTCAAATGTGAGGAAATCGCATGGACACAGTTTCTCAATCACGCAGATCATTCGCCGTTCGCGTCGGCTCATTGCTGGCGGGGCTCGGACTCGCAAAAGGCCTTTTTGCGGCGGAGCAGACAACTTCGGGCACTTCTTCGAAAAGTGGAGTTCAAAAGCTCGATTATGACGGAAAGCCGGCGAGCGGTAAGCAGATGATCACCTCGCTCATCGTGCATAACGGTCTCATTTACATTTCCGGTCAGGGCGCCAACGATGCGGGCGCGGTGCAGGGCGCCGACATCGGCACACACACGAAAAAGGTGATGGACAACGTCAAGAAACTCGTCGAGGCCGGCGGAGGCACCATGG
>CAZBCQ010000016.1:23923-26287 GCA_964490255.1 uncultured Terriglobales bacterium
AAAAAGGTGATGGACAACGTCAAGAAACTCGTCGAGGCCGGCGGAGGCACCATGGACAGCATCCTGCAGTTGACTGTCTATCTCGCCAACCTCGACTACTACGACGGAATGAATAAGGTTTTCAAAGATTATTTCCCGAATGGCGGCCCGGCGCGCACCACTGTGGCGGTAGCCGGCGTTCCCGGACACTCGCTCCTGGAAATCAATTGCATCGCCGCAGTCACTCGTCAGTAGAAGGATTTGAATATGCAAACGAATCATCGCTGGAATCGTCGCGGTTTCCTCGGCACCATTGCCGCATTCACCGCCGCCACTCTCGCACCTGCCCGGCTTTTCGGATCCCCGCGCGCCTCTGCACCGCCAGTCACTCCCGGCAAGTTGACGGGACTCGGACAAACCGGAAATGTGTACGAAGAACTTGGGGTCACCACCATCATCAACGGCGAAGGCACCATGACTACGCTGGGCGGTTCACTGATCCGCTCTGAGGTTGAGGCGGTGATGCAAATGGCGGCGCAGCATTTTGTCAGCGTTCCGGAACTGGAGATCGCAGCCGGGAAGCGCATTGCCGAGATGCTGAAGCTGCCACAAGGCTATGGCGCGATTGTTACCAGCGGTGCCGCAGCCGCGATTCAATCCGGATATGCCGGAATACTCACGGGCGACAACGAGAGCCTCATCCAGCAGCTTCCCGATCTGACCGGGATGAAATCCGAAGTCATCATTCAGAAGGCGCATCGGAATCCGTTCGATCATCAGATTCGTGGCACTGGTGTGAAACTGGTCGAGATTGAGACGCGGGATCAATTGAGGCATGCGATCGGCCCGCGAACTGCCGCACTTCACTTCACGAACTTCGCCAATGCGCAGGGCCAGATCAAGGTGGACGAATGGGTAAAGCTGGCAAAGGAAGCTCAGCTGCCCACGTTGATCGATGCCGCAGCCGACACGCCACCGATCTCCCATCTTTGGGATTACGCGAACATGGGCTACGACCTGATCACGTTCAGCGGCGGCAAAGCTATTCGCGGTCCGCAATGCGCGGGATTGTTGCTAGGCCGCCAGGACCTAGTGCACTACGCTATGCTGAACAGCAGCCCCTACGAGGACACCATTAATCGCATCGCGAAAGTCGGTAAGGAAGAGATTGTCGGCATGGTGAAGGCGCTCGAAGTTTATCTCGCTGAAGATCAAGACGCTCTCACCAGTGAATGGTGGCGGCGGCTGGACACGGTTTCCGAGGCGGTATCACATGTCCCGGGCATCAGTGTCGAACGTTTCATGCCGGATGTAGCGAATCACGTGCCACACATCATGATTAGGCTTGATCCGAGCCGGATTAAAGCGACGCCGCGCGATATCACGCAGCAGTTGCGCAAGGGCACGCCGTCAATTGTGCTCTCCACCGGCGAGCGCGGAGAAGCGAACATCATCACCATGAATTCATTCATGCTCAAACCCGGTGAGGACAAGATCATCGCTGAGCATCTCGCCGAAGTTCTGCGCCAACATTCGGCTTAGGAATTGAGTGAACGCGGGAATGAATTCGCCTACCAATTCGGACGCGAACTCCAGCAGCATCCGCTGGATTCTAGTGTTCTGGCTTTTCGTCCTCAGCGCGGTCGCCTTTCTCGACCGCGTAAATATCTCGGTCGCGGGCGCGCTGATCAGCAACGATTTCCATCTGAGCAAGGTGCAACTGGGCTGGGTCTTCAGCTCATTCCTGCTCGGGTACGCGCTCTTTCAGACTGTCGGCGGCAGGCTGGCCGATCGCTTCGGATCGCGAAGAGTTCTGGCTGGCGGCGTCGTCTGGTGGGGTCTGTTCACAGCGATTACCGCTTTGGTCCCCTCACAACTGCCGTATGCGCTAATACTGTTCATGGCAGCGCGATTCCTCCTCGGAGCAGGAGAAGCCATCGTCTATCCGGCGTCGAACCAGTTCGTTGCGCGCTGGATCCCGGTCAAAGAACGTGGGATTGCCAATGGCTGGATCTTCGCGGGCGTCGGAGCCGGGGCGGGATTAACACCGCCCATCATCAGCTACATCATGCGGACCCATGGCTGGCGATCATCGTTCTGGTTCTGTGCCGCCATCGGTGTGCTGGCCGGGACTGTTTGGTATATCGTCTCGCGAGATAAACCGGAAGAGCATCCGCGAGTATCGCCGGGCGAGTTGCAGGCAATCCGAACCGGAATGCCGGCAGAATTCTCTTCCTCGCAGGACAAAGCTACGGTCCTGCCGTGGTCCTCGGTGCTCACCAGCAAAGAGGTCCTCGCGGTCACCATTAGCTACTTCTGTTACGGGTATGTTGCCTGGATTTTCTTCAGCTGGTTCTACATCTATCTTGCGGAAGTCCGCGGTCT
>CAZBCQ010000016.1:26387-39501 GCA_964490255.1 uncultured Terriglobales bacterium
AGCTATCTTCGACGACGTACTCGGCAGCGCAGCTCAGGCAGACCGCTTCACGAAACAACTAGACCCTCCGAGACCAGCCACACCCGGCGCGTGTAAGGTTCGGTGCAACGGGCTCAGTCGCAAGTCATTAAGACTGGCCCGTGTGATCACTTCGTCGAACCTATAGTCTTTCTGTGACCAGCAACATAATAAGAGCCAAGAACAGCGAATCCAGCGAGACACTGAGCGCCCAGCGTTTGCACCGTGGGGTAGACGGAAAACCATAAGCCCATCCAAGCAGGAATCCTGTTCGCCAGTCCAGGGATCGTTGTTGTTGGCAACCAATGAGCCAATTGCATCTCTTGCGCCTGTTCGCCGACCATCACGAGCAACACCGCTCCCAGAAGCACACCCGTCAGCACGAGCATTCTTTTGTACGGCAGCTTGCGATGCGCGAAAAACGCAAGGATCGCGACAACTCCAGTGAGCGCCAGTCCTATTGAAACGCCATAAAGAACCGTAAAGCCACCAAGCCGTAGTCGGTAGCTTTGGAGAAAAAGCACTACTTCGACACCTTCGCGATACAACGACGTGAAGCCAAGCAGTCCCATGCCTAACAGGAATCGTTGTCGTGACGCTCCATCATCAGCAATCTCCAGCAAGTCGCGCTTGCGCTTCGTGTGGAGAGAGATCCATCCGGTCCAATAAACCTTGTGAAAGAACCAATTCATCACCACCAGGAGCACGATGACCGCAAGCAGACCTGTTGCCGCCTGTACGTAAAGAGCATTGATACTCCTCGTGAGATCATCAACGACTCTGATGGCAATTAGCCATGTCACGATTGTGGCTGCGAACGCGACTCCCGCACCCGTTGCTACTGGCCGTGAATAGCTTTGACCGGACTTACCCAAACCCGCAGTAATTGCGGAAAGTACAAGAACACACTCCAGGCCCTCTCTGAAAACGAGAACGCCAATATCCAAGACGCCTGCGAACGAGCCTGGTTCATGCGTCGTAGGATCGGGGTTCCCAGCGGCAGTGATCGCCTGCCAAACCAAGATAGACGTGGCAAGAACAGCACCTACTGCGAGGGCCGTACGAAGCGCGTACCTACTAAACAAAAAAGGACGAGATGTTAGCTCCACATTCACGGCTAATGAAGCCATTATAAATATCCGACCATAATTGTCGCAATTTATGAAGTCGAGCTATGCGCTTTCCCGATCTGCGCATGGGAGAGATTTTGTTCGGCTCTGTCGCAAGTTGTCGCTTGCCTGTGCACGGACGTGCGGTAGTTTGGCTCTGAGTGGCAGGATGCGGGGAAGGTCCGCATCGTAAGCGCCTGCATCGGGTCTACCAGGGGATCCCAATGTTGCCGAGACCTGATTACGGGCGTCGCCAAGTATATGAATTAACTTCCTGTGTGTTGGGTCCATTGCGTGTGTCCAAAGCTTTTCTGTTCTGCATCGTCCTTACCTGCGTAGCTCCAGTTCCTGTTTTCGCCGGCGGTCTCCTCGCGTCCAAAACGCCTGCTGCTCCCGATCAATTCGAGCTTTCGGCGCCAGCCAGCGACGTTCTGGAAGCGGTGAGACACGTATGCCAGGATCAGATCGTCCATGGCACATATGTGTACGAGAAGGAAAAGACGCTGAGGGGAGCACAGGTGGCGAAATCCTCGAACGCTTTTCACGACGAGAAGCCCGCGGGCGAGGTGTGCTACAAGGTCGCGAAAGACGTTCTCGATCCGCGCCATTTCAGGGGCAGTAACGGGCTGGGTACGCTGACGGTACGGTACATTGTGAACCCCATGGGTCCTGACGCCACAAGTGTCCGCATCGATGCCGTCTTCGTTGAAGCCGAGCGGCGTCGAGCTGACAAATCGGATGGCACCGTTGAATCGGCCGAATATGATGCTGTGCGCTCCGAAGTGGAAGAGATTCAGCAGGCTCGATTGCAGCCTGCGGCTCAGCCTGGCCACAATGGACAACGACCTGTCACGCCTGCCCCACTGACCATCGCAACTGCTCCGCCGAGCGTGATCCCTTCCCCCGTGAGCACATTCTCGCAAGCGGCAAATGCCGTGCCGCAGCAGTCCTCATCTTTGTCGCCGGAAGCCGTAAAGGATCTGCAACGGCGCGTCTCGGAGCTGCGATCCCAAGTCGAGGGTCAGGTTAAGAGCGATGGAACGCTGCTGCGCCAGGCGCCGATAACGCGTTCCACCACCATGGACAAGCTTCCGGCCGCGAGTACAGTCGTGATTCTTGTGATCACGCCGAAGTGGTACGGCGTCGAAACCGCTAACGGGCACCGTGGATGGGTTCGTCGTGACGAACTGGAGCCACGACAGTGATCAGCATTCCATTTCATTCTGGATTGAAAAAGCCTCGGCCCTGGCTTCGCGGATTGCTGTGCTTTTTGATTCTTGCCGGTGCACTGTGGGCGGACATTGATAGCAACACAGCAAAGCGCACGTTTTCGACTCCTAAGCAGCAGGTAGAACGCGCGCTACGACAATTGGCCGGAAGTTCAGGAGGTAAGCTCCCCATCCTCGTTGGATTTGCAGTTCCGGGAGAACACTCGCTCGAGCGGTTCCGCCAAGGCCATTACGAATACGAGGTCTCGGTGGCTGCGATCGACGGACACCAGACGTCGGTTCAGGTCAGCGCCAAGATCACCGCGTGGTATGTGGGAGAGAAACCTGAGCAGTCCAATTACGAGCTCCTGAGCTCGAATGGCCGCCTGGAATCCGACCTGCTCGACCGGCTCGCAGATGCACTGAAGAGCAGAAGCGACGATTCGAGCCATCCCTCAGCCGCTTCCGTAAATGCGAGTGAGCGGGGTAATCTCAATCCGCCGCCCGACGCGCCTTCGACAGCAAAGATCAATTACCTATCTCAGTTCGCGCGTCCGGTTGCACCGAAAGCACAAGCAGGGGAAGGTCAGAGCGCTCCTGCGCCGGTACAACCGCTGACCGACAAAGAAATCTCCCAGTTAGCTCGCGAAGAGGCGACCCTACAGCAGGTTAAGAGCACTCAGGTGCGGCCTTCCGATCTCGCGATTGTAAAAACGGCAAAAACTCCGGTTCTCTCCCGTCCCTCAAAGGATGCGCAAGTGGTTCTGCTGGCCGAGGCAGACGATGAACTTCAGGTTCTGGACGTGAAAGACGATTGGGTCCACGTGCATCTCATCGGGCTCTCGCGTGGATGGGTTCGCCGCTCGCAACTCGACCTGTCTGGTGTCTCGCTTCCGGCGACCGCGACCAAACAGACGGCTGACACACAAAAAGATGAGCCGTTCCAGAAGACGCGAGAAGAGACAGGAACCTTTCCAGGAGTCTGGAAGCCGCTCGAAGGCAAGAAAGTGAACATCGTATGGTTACAGGAACGCGACGATGCAAGCAAGCCATCCCAGTCAGGCGAAATGCGCTTCCTTGCATCGTTGCTGCGGAAGCAATACGCGGCTGTTACGGCACAGCATGATCAGGTGGAAGGAGTGGTGTTGGTTCTAGACTCCGCGAATGGCGGAATGATCGCCAGCACCAATTCCGCGTTGCAACGCTGGACCGCCGGCAGCCTGTCGAACGATTCTTTCTGGCGAGAGTGCTGGTTCGATCCGCCTGACATCTTCCAAGGCTTACGTCAGACGAAATAGCATCGCCACCGATTACCAGTCCCTGTCGCGGTCACTTATCTGATCAGGATCGTGGAACTCGTCCTTCTTCCGGTAGCAAACGCGAACCATTGCAAGCGTCAGCAACGTGGGTGGAATGATCAGGATCAGGATCCCGCTCTTGAGCGCCTGAATCATCCGACCGCCTGATTGTGCGGCCTGGGTATAACAGAGCGAGCATCCCTGCGCAAACACCGGCTGACAAAGTGCCAGTATCGCGAGCACGAGAATTACCACCGCGATCAGCCGCGGCTCGATACGAAATGGATTTTTGTACTTCATGGCGTTGCCGTCGTGTTTGGGTGTGCGCCGGGAACACCGTAGCGGATACGGAAGCTATCCGTCCAGGAATCTTGCATGGTAATCAGGACGAATCCAGTAATCAGCACGATGAATAAAAGGAAGCCGCGTTTTTCCGCCCAGAGGTGCATAAAAAACATAATTGCCAGGCCAGCTTCCGCAATGGCGACAAATAACATTCGCGCCACCATGTGTGTCATGGTGATGTTCTGGCGGGCAATCAGAAACTGCAATCCTGCGAGAAGTAAGATGCAAACGTAGGTCACGATGTACTTGGTGACGCTGTCCGTGTATCTCGCTTCTGGCGCGTGTTTCCCTACTTCTGGCGCATCGAACATCCCGATCCCTCCGGCTTCAATGAGCGACGTTCAGTAAATAGACCAGCGGCACTACAAACATCCAAACCAAATCCACGAAATGCCAATACAGACCTGCAACCTCCAGATCATCGCCATTAAAACGGCCTTTGTTATAGCGAAACGTGACCCACAGCAGGACGAGGACTCCGCCAGTCACGTGCAGCAGGTGCAGGCCCGTGATGCTATAGAAAGTGGCACCGAACTGCGGATCGCCCCACGGATTGTGAAAGAGGGTCACGCCTTCGTGAATCATGCCGAGCCATTCGCGGATGTGCAGCAACGCGAATAGGGCGCCCAAAATGACTGTAACCAGAGTCCAGCGGATTGCGGCTGACTTGTAGTGCGCCTTTGCTGCTCTGACGCCGAGAAGCATCGTGAGGCTACTGGTAACCAGAACGAAGGTCATCACGGCGGCGTTGATTACCGAAGGCGCTTCAAACGGAGTCGGCCACTTCTGCGAGGCATTACGCAGGAAGCCATATGCAAGCAGGCAGCCTGCAAAGGTGGCGGCATCCGCGATGATAAACAGCCAAATCGCCAACTTCTTGGCTGGAACCGAAAACATCGGTTCGCTTACGACAATGCCTCCGGGCGTACCCATAGAAACATTAGCTTCGCTCAAGCTTTTCGCTCCTGCATCTCGTTAGATCGTGAACCAGAGCAAACACAACAGGTAAATCCACAACGCATCCATGAAATGCCAATAACGCGAAACCGCATTCAACGTGCTCTTGTGCAACGTAAGGCGTTGCAGTCTGATGGTGACCAGCACCAAGCCGCCGAGGCCTCCCAGGACGTGAAGGGCATGTGTAACCGTCAGCACGTAGAAGAAAGAGCTGCTCGGATTGGTGGCGAGATACAAACCTTCGCGCCGAAGTTGGCCCCACGCCACGTATTGACCCGCTACGAACACGAGTCCGAGACCAAGCGTGAGGTAAAACCAGAACGTTGGTTTGCCAATGTGCTCTCGGTCTGGAGCCGCCATGAATCTGCCAACGGAGCGACGTCCTATTTCCAGGACAAAGCCACTGGCCAGGAGCACAAGCGTATTCAGGTACAGAATGGAAGGAAGTGTGAAGCCCTTCCAATCGGTGGCGCCCCCTTTGCGCACGACCAATGCGCTGGTCAGCGCCGCAAAGATCATGCCAATCCCAACCACGGCAACGTAGATCGCAGTGGAACTGGGATGAGGCGAGCGTCGATCCATCACCAGATGGAGATTGCCATCCTCAGTGAAGAATCCGCCGCCGCGGCCCGATCCGCCGCCCGTCAACGGTTTACGTTCCTCTACCCTGGTTGGTCTTTCTACTGTTGTTGCCATAACTGCGGCCCCATTTTCCTATTGCTGATAATCCTGATCACTCCGTCGTTTGCGTGATCTTCTCCGGAGAGTTCTGCATGACGTAATCGCCAGTAGAGCCCTCAATTCCGTACTGGAACGGATCGTGATACACCACGGGAAGCGTTCCACCAAAGTTGTCGAATGGCGGCGGCGAAGTTGTGATCCACTCCAGCGACGTGCCTTCCCACGGATTGTCCGGCGCTGGCTTACCCCAGAACCGGCTGTAAATCAGGTTGAACACGAAAATCAGCTGCGCGGCGCCCGTCAGGAGAGCAGCGATGGTGATGAAACGATGCACCGGAAGCAGCGGCTCCATGTATCCCAAGAAAGCCTGATACCGCCGAATGTTGGCTGCCAGTCCCAAATAGTGGAACGGCATGAAGATGGAGTAAGCGCCGATGAACGTAAGCAGGAAATGAAGCTTCCCAAGTTTCTCGTTCATCATTCGGCCAAACATCTTGGGGAACCAGAAGTAAGTTCCGCAGAAGATGCCGAAGATGGCGGCCACTCCCATGACCAGGTGGAAGTGCCCGACAACGAAATACGTGCCGTGCAGCATGATGTCGAGACTGGGCTGTGCCAGGAAGAATCCCGAAACTCCACCCGCGACAAACATCGAAACGAAGCCCAGGGCAAACAGCGATGCCGAGTTGATCCGAAGGTGCGAGCCATAAAGGCTGCCAATCCAGATCAGCACGATGATCGTTGCCGGGATGGTGATGATCAGCGTCGGGAAGGAAAACACAAGCGACGAGAACGGATTCATTCCGCTCACGAACATGTGATGTCCGTAGACCATGTAGCTGAGTACCGCAATCGCCAGCATGCAACCGATGATGACCCTATAGCTCAGCAACGCTCTCCGCATGTTCGTTACGAGAACGTGCGAGACGATTCCCATGGCCGGCACAATGGCGATGTACACCTCTGGGTGTCCGAAGAACCAGAAGAGGTGCTGCCACAACAGGGTGGATCCACCAGAGTGCGGCTGGACCTGATCGTTCACCACCAAGCCGCCGGGTATGAAGAAGCTGGTCCCAGCGACGTGATCCAGGATGAGTAGAATGCACGCAGGCATGAGGACCGCGAAAGCGGCCAGGCCCATCAGTGAAGTGATGAACCAGGCCCACACCGTGAATGGCATCCGGGAGAGTGTCATTCCCTTGGTGCGCATGTCGAGGGTGGTCGGGATGAAGTTCAGCGATCCCAGCAACTGACCAACGCAGAAGATGGCTATGGACGCAGCCCAAAGAACCTGCCCTGTGCCTTGTCCCGGGCCGGCTACTTCTCCGAGGGCGCTCAGAGGCGCGTAAGCAGTCCACCCGGAGAGCGGCGGTCCACTTCCGACAAAGAACGCGGCGATCAGAACCAGGAACCCGACCAGTGTCACCCAGAACGACATCATGTTGATATGCGGGAACGGCATGTCTTCCGCGCCTACCTGGATAGGCAGGAAGAAGTTGCCGAAGGCTGCGAAGGGCGCAACCGTGAGTACAAAGAAGACCATGATAGTCGCGTGCATGGTCATTAGTTGCAGGTAGTACTCCGGCGTCATAATGTTGCCGGGAGCGCCGTTCTGCGAAAGCAGGTGCAGGCCAGGGATCGGCCAGTTACCCCACGCCAGGTGGAGTCGCATAAGCCAGGACAGAACCATGCCCATGAGGACGGCGACCAAGCCCAGGCCAAAATACTGCTTACCGATCACTTTGTGATCGACGCTGAAAACGTACTTCCTGATAAAACTTGTCGGGGCCGCATGGTGATGAACCCCGTGTGCTGAAACTTCGTGCATTTTCCCACCCCTTGGCCGTTTGGGCTATTGCAACGCTGCTTGCTTCTTCAACCAGTCGTCGTAGTCTGCCTGCGATAAAACGCTGAGAACCGCACGCATGTTGTAGTGCCCCAGACCACACAGCTGAGTGCAGACAATTTCGTATTTGCCGACCTTCGTCGCGGTGAAATGTACAGATAGATCAACGCCGGGAACGAAGTCCTGTTGAATGCGTAACTCGGGAACAAAGAAGGAATGACCCACATCTTTGGATCGCATAAAGAGATGAATCTCGCGGTTGACGGGAATCGCCATCTCCGCGGTCACGATGTCATCTTTAGACGCCTGATCGTGAGTGGTGTCAAGACCGAAGAAGTTCTGGTTGGCTTCGCTGATCATCTCCGGGTGAATCGGGCCGAAGGTATTATCCGGCCCGGGATAGCGGAAGTAGAAGGCGAACTGCCCTGCTTGCACCTGCATCGGAAGAGCATTCGCGGAAGCCGGAGAGAGAAAGACGTTCGCCCAGGCTTTCGCGCCAAACGCTCCCAGCGCCAGAACCTCTGATCCGACCAGGATGAAGCCCGCAATTACCATCGCTGCGGCGCCACCAGGAAAATTCCTGATCTTGGTGCCCGGCTTTGGATTCGAGAACTTCCAGATGAACGCAGCCAGGATGATCTGCGCAGCCAGGAAAGCAAGACCAGCCTCGGCCATTGTTTCCGACATCTGCTCGTCAATCTGCTGGCCGTGCGTAGAGATGTCTTGAGGCTGCGCCCAGGTATGCCGGACAATCGGAATCGCTGACAGGATCGCAATCACAACGATGGTAATTGCAAACAGTTTCGCCATAGGTCACTTTGCCGTAAATGTGAAGTTCGCCGAGGCCGGCTTGCCGGCGGCAACCGTTACTTTTTGCGTTTGTGTTCCATACGTCTCGTGCCATGCCGTTACGGTGTAGTTCCCCGGAGGCAGACCTTTGATCGTGAAATTTCCGCTGTTGTCAGTCATGGCATAAGGTCCCTTCACGACCACGAAGTATCCGTGCATCCAGGGATGGATGTTGCACTTCACTGGAATCGCAACTTCTTCAGCCTTCCAGCTTGACTCGATCGGAGGCGCACCTGGCGGTTGCGACTTGTTCCATGGAATGTTCCCTGTTGACGGATCCGGGAGCGGGTGAATATTGTGCGTAGTCTGATCGCTCGTTGTGACCTGGAATTTTTGGTTCACATCCATCGCGAGCACATGTGGCGTGTACATACATCCCTTCTGGTCGAATACTGGGACTTGCGAGGGAGCCGAGCTGGCCAGATTTGCGGGGAGCCCTTCCGAGATGTAGAGCACCACGTTCTCAAGGCCGCCACCAGAGCCAACCACAACGCTATCCATCGTCACAGGAGAGCTTGCGTGTTGCTGAACGCAATAAGGGTCTTTGGACATGTCGATGCCGCGCATGTGGGGGGGGGTGCCATTTAGCTTGACTGTGCCCGTGATCGATCCCTGGGCGGCAGCATTGACTGGGAGCAGCGTCAGGCAGAGGGTGAGTAGGAATGCAACCGCCAACAATTTGAAGCCCGCTTTCATTGTGTTCTCCTTGGCCGCCATTACTTTTGAGGAGTGGCAGCCGGTGCTGTAGTAGAAGTAGTCGAGTTCAGGCCGATTTGCTTCGCGATTGCTTTCTCTTTCGAGTGAATCGGCTGTAGAGTTCGCAAATACAGAACCAGTGCCCACGCCTCGTCAGGCTTAATGTTGTCTGACCAGGAAGGCATCGGGGTTCCATCCAATCCGGTCATGAAAATCCGATAGAGATCTTCGTCCGACGTTCCACACTTGAACCGCGTCGAATCGTGGAAGTTATAGGGCTTGATCGGAGCGCCAAGGTCGTCCGTCAGCGTTGAAGCTGAAGGTCCATCGCCTCTGCCGGTACGGCCGTGACATTTCCAGCACTGCACTCTGTCGAACACCTCTTTGCCTTCCTTCAGCTCTGCCGCAGTTACCTGGGGCTCGGGAGGAATTTGAATCGGAGTGCCTGGTTCTTCTGTCGCAAAACGAGGCGAAAAGCTCTTGACCTTCGCGACCAGATTCGCCCGCTCCTGATCGGTCAGGGGGAGCCACTGGGGCATGTTCGACGCGACCAGACCGCGGCCAATCGTGTCGTAGAGGTCCTTGTCGGTAGGAAGTGTTCCAGTCGGTGTGGACCGGCACTTGAAGATGCCGAGCGTGAAGTTGCGTGGTTTGGGATCGATCCATTGAGCGTTTTCGCCCTCGCCGTTTCCCAAGTCGCCGTGACAGCCGGCACAGAAGCGTCGATACGTAACCTCTGCGTTTTCAGCATGGCCGGTAAGTTTTCCAATGTGACTCGTCCTACCCGCTTGCTTGTTGACTTGGGGGGCAGTCGTCTGAGCCGGGGTGTTCTGCGCCGGAGTGGCCGGGGCCTGAGTGTTCTGCGCTGGAGTGGCCGGGGCCGGAGTGGCCTGGGCCGAGGTAGTCGGAGTCCATAGGAGGCCCACCACCGCCGCAGCCAGGAGAATCAGAAGGAAGCTATTCGTATTTGTTCTGCGCATCAGTAGGCTCCTAGAAGTCGAAGTCAGTTCCGAGAAATACGGAGCTGCTGGTAACGTCTGTGCCAGAAACCGGCGCAGTTTTGTGTTGTTTCAGCCATGAATATTCGCCATGGAGCGCTAGTCCCGCCCTGCTGGTCATGAACGGATACCATCGAACTCCGACGGTGTAGACATCAAGGTCTCCCAAGTCTGAAGGGTTCGAAGTCAAAGCCTGCTGCGACATTCGAACAAACTCATCCCGCTGGAAGACCAGAAGCTGCGGATTGAAGACGAACCGAGGCTCGACGAAGAATCCATTCCAGATTGGATCCTGTGCTCCGACGGGCAGAACACCGTTGGCCGGAGTCGAGGTTCCCCAAAACTTGTTGTCTGAGCCGTGCAGGTAGTACACGGGGATCTCAAACCTGCTGATATAGAAGTCTCCAAAGAAACCAGCCCGATAGAAGCCCTTGTTGCCCAGACTGGTTCCTGGGACGGAGACGTTACTGTTGGTCAGTGAATATGTGGGCGCCTCACCAACGAAATAGTATCCGCCCACACGTTGCAGACCGAGGCCTCCCAGATCGAATCCCTGGCTGGCTGAGAAATAGCCGCTGTAGGCGTTCGCGTTGACCAGCCCTGGATTCCCATCGTTAGAGCTGAATAGAGTTGCCGAGACGCGAGTGTGATCGTTGAGGGAATGACCCATCCATTCAATGCCGAGCTGGTTGTCTCCAATCTGTGCAAAGGAATTATTGTCGCCGATCGGAATGAAGTGGTAATTCTGATAAAAGCCGCCAACACCCGAGAGTGAAGGGATTCGCTTCTCGGATATCCAGTTATCGAGTTCGAACTTGCCGAACTTGATATTGACCCAGGGCGTCCTTAGAAGGTTATCGAACCTCACCCACATCGATTCGAAGTGGAACGTGGCTGTGTTATCTGAGGAAGGCGTCAACAAAAAAGAGATATTCTTGTCTAGCGTTCCGCCGGTCAGAATGTCGATGCCCGAGAGGTCGAAACCATTCTGCGTGACCTGGACCTCCCCGGTACCGGGGCCGGCCGCCGTATCTACCTGAACCTTATCCGTACTCTCGCGATGCCAGTTTGGCGTAACGCGAAAAGTGACCGGCCAATAGGCCGGATTCTGCCAGATCGGGGCGTCGCGGTCGTTCATCAACTGGTATCCGTTGTCTTTGAATCGCCACCCAAAGTCATTCAAGATGGGCCATGCTACGTGACAGGCGGAGCAACGGAGGCCGTATTTGCGTGCAAAGGCTGGAATTGCGTTGGCGTCTATCGAAACAAAAAGAAACGAGCAGATCAGCACGAGAACAGCGCTAAGCCTCGGGCGCAAATTCATGGACCCTCCTAACGCAAATGGCGCGGAGAGACACGTATTCCCAGCGATTTCGTACCGAGTTCGATGGAATTCCCCCACACCTTGTGAGAGGTGACGCGCGCGCAAAGGCGCTCCTCTCATCCGGCACACTAACTTAGTCCCGGCATCTGAGAGTGCAACCGACAACTTCCGACATGACGTATTTTCGCGGGTGCGGCTGAAATTGCTAACCACAAAGGACACTCAGGATCACGAAGCAGACGGCGTATTTCCCTTCGCGTTCCTTCGCGCCCTTGTTGGTTACGTTACCGTTAGGATTGGACTGGTACGCCGCCGTCTGCCGTCCGCAGTTGTTCCGAAACGCCAATCAAGTCCAGGATCGTTTGCGGAATCCCTTTCGCTCTGTGCGAAAACATCAGAACGGGGACTTCAGGCTTGCGCTTTTGCAGCGCACGGGCGACTCCTTCTCCGTCCATATCCGGTACCGAGTAGTCGACGATAACAACGTAGACTTGGTTCATTTCGAGAAGTCGAAGTCCGGTTCTGGCATCCGGCGCGGTTAGCACACGGTACCCGCCAAATTCCAGAACTTTCTTTCGCGTAGCAAGCCGCTCTGGATGAGAATCAATACAGAGCACCGTAGAAGCTGAACCGGTCCTGCCGTTGAATGGCACCTCCGAGATGGCATTGATTGGCCCCCCGGTGTTCAGGCCCCGTGCGGCGGTTTTCATACTCCAAGCTTCGATCTCCGAAGCCAGTGCAATGACCGCGCTACGTTCGCGGCCTGCCGGACGATGAACTGGTAGTCCATACAGCTTCTCCCATCGCTGCACGGTTCGTTCCGTCCGTCCCACAAATTCGGCAATTTCCTTCCATGAATTCAAAAGCAGTTTCCCTGGCATGGAACTTGTCTCCTCCCCCGCAATTGCACTCGCGGGAGTTGCGTGCAATCTGACGTCAAGCTTCCTGGCCCTGGCTCGTACGAGTGCGAACCAGGACAAGCTCCGCCCCTACTGACAACGGCGGTGACCGGCTGCCACGGTCCGTTATTCGGCCGCAGGTACCAGTCTTTAGATCATCGACATCGATCTATGCTCAGCAACGAAGAATCGGGGATAACAGTGCAGGGCCGGACTCGCTGAGACTCGAGTCTAGCGTTATGAAGACACGGGATAAGGAGCTTACATCGATCAGCATCGCGGCAATGTCAGACCCAATGGATACATTACGCGTCCGTATGAAAGATCGGATGGAATGAAGTACTGCCACAAGTCCAGAGGTCGACCCGCAGCGGGAATGGGGAGAGCGCGGGCGGTAATGCGCGGCAGGCACCAGGAACAACAGCACAAAAAATAGTATCCCCGCCACGACGAATCCGTGTTTGAAGAGGCTCGAGTTCATAGGAGTCTATGGGCGCTACGGACGACTCCTCCAAAGAACCACCCTACCTTAGGTATCACCTTAGATTCGGAAGCATACAACTGGGTTGGGCAAAGTTGAGACATTTTCTTTACATTTTGATGACAATTTCGTCACGCGGGTGTGGCGTTGTTTGTGGTCGCCGATTCTCCGGAACCGGGTACTGTCCATGTCGCGGGTAAGACCGACGTCGGTTGCGTTCGCACCAACAACGAAGACAATTTCCGGTACGACGCATGGAGCCAGGACCTTCGCCGTGCGCGTGGGCAACCGAAATCAACGCCTAGTAAGACGCAAGACCAAAGCATGTGATTCAGGATGGCGCATATTCGCCGCGCTAAGATAATCACCCAGCGTGTGATCTACATCACCGCCCCATGTTTGCCC
>CAZBCQ010000016.1:39601-40839 GCA_964490255.1 uncultured Terriglobales bacterium
CCGCGCTAAGATAATCACCCAGCGTGTGATCTACATCACCGCCCCATGTTTGCCCTACGGGTAAAGTCCGGTGATTGTTACCTCAGGAGTACAGCATGACAATCCCAAAGACAATGCAAGCAGCGGTCGTCGAGAAGTTCGGGGAACCCTTGGTCGTGCGAGAAGTTCCGGTGCCCCAGCCGGGGCCGGGTCAGGCATTGGTCGAGATTATCGCAACTGGGGTCTGCCACACCGATCTGCACGCGGCAGAGGGTGACTGGCCCGTCAAACCCACCCTTCCTTTCACGCCTGGACATGAAGGTGCTGGCGTTGTTGTCGCGCTTGGCCCCGGTGTTATGCACCTTAAAGAGGGCGACCGCGTGGGCATTGCCTGGCTGCACAGTGCTTGTGGTCATTGCACGTTCTGTCTCTCAGGTTGGGAGACTCTCTGTCTAGAACAGAAGAACTCCGGCTACTCGGTTAATGGCAGCTTCGCGCAATACGCGGTGGCGCAGGCAGACTATCTGGCGCGAATTCCTGACAATCTCTCTTTTACTGATGCAGGGCCAATTCTCTGTGCGGGGGTCACCACATATAAGGGCTTGAAAGAGACCCAAACCCGACCGGGCGAATGGGTCGTGATCTCGGGAGCCGGGGGGCTGGGGCATGTCGCGATTCAGTACGCGAAAGCCATGGGACTGCACGTCGCGGCGGTGGACTTAGGGCCGGAAAAGATGGCCTTAGCACGAAGCCTCGGAGCCGAGATTACCATTGATGCCAAAACGCAAGACCCTCCTACGGAGATTCAGAAGCAGATCGGCGGGGCGCACGGTGTACTGGTAACGGCAGTTTCGAACATTGCATTCAAGCAGGCGATTGGGATGCTCCGGCGTGGCGGCACATGTGTACTGAACGGCTTGCCTGCGGGAGAATTTCCGATTTCTATCTTCGATGTTGTCCTGAACCGCTTCACGATCAGAGGCTCGATTGTGGGGACGCGACTCGATCTGAAAGAGGCATTGACATTCGCCGCCGAAGGCAAAGTGAAGGCAACCATCGAGACACAGCCGCTTGCATCCATCAATGATGTCTTTGAGCGCCTCAAGGCTGGAAAGGTCAATGGGCGAGTAGTGCTCGCGATCTCCGAGCAAGCGGTAGCGGAGACGCTGAGAACGACCACGGCTGCGTAACCTAGTCTCGCAAAACGTTTGCAATATCAGGGTAGCTGAAGGCGTACAGATCGGTCTCGGCAGCCAAAG
>CAZBCQ010000017.1:0-14686 GCA_964490255.1 uncultured Terriglobales bacterium
ATGAGTCTGAGGAATCGATAACACGGATGGGGCTTATCCCCACCCTTCGCCAAAAGCGGGAGAAAGGGTGGGCCACCCGCCTTGTATTTGTGTCTTTCACGTAATCCGGCGCATCCTGAGAATCGGCCAAGGTAGCTCTCAGTAAGAATAGGGATGCCTCGCTTTGCTCGGCATGACAGTCCTCGCTGACGCTCGGACGGAAATGTTGGCGGATTGCCAACGTCCTTCATAGGTATCAGGAACGATTCGGCGGCACAGGTATCAGCAACGATCGGCAGCGAGCTCAGCCGCGCGCCCAAGTTGTGGACTTGATGGGCACCAGCGCGGCTCATGTCACGGACATGCCCTCCGATGATAGGGATGCCTCGCTTCGCTCGGCATGACAGTCCTCGCTGACGCTCGGACGGAAATCTCGATGGATGGGAATGGTTGAATGGCCGATTGCAACCGGTCTACTGCAACACATTCTGAGCATGCACGGAGTAACTCTCGGGAAGCGATATCAGTGTGGAATAATGTCGCCTATCCATCTATTCTCCTTCACCATTGGGCGAATCCGATGGAATTCATTTTCCGGGCCTGGCTCCCGTCAAGGAAGTGTATGAAACGTCTGGTATGTCTGGCGGTATTGTTATTTTGTGCGGTGGCCGTTATGTCGCAGCAGTTTTCATCCGTTCCCGGACAGGGCCGCTCGATGGTGGTCTCGAAGTTTGGCATCGTGTCGACCCCACAGTTTCTTGCTTCACAGGCCGGAGCCCACATTCTCGAAGAAGGGGGTAACGCCGTTGACGCAGCGATCGCCGCCAATGCCGTAATGGGCGTGGTGCAGCCCTACGTAAACGGGATTGGCGGAGACTTCTTTGCCATCTATTACGAGGCGAAGACCGGCAAGCTCTATGGTCTCAACTCCAGCGGTTGGACCCCGAAGGCATTGACGATTGAGTACCTCAAGTCCAAGAGCGTGACGGAAATCAACCCGCTCGGCGTCGAGACCGTCGACGTCCCCGGAACGGTTGCCGGATGGGACGCCCTGCACAGCCGCTTCGGCACATTACCTTTCACCCAACTGCTTGCCCCCGCGATCTACTATGCGCAAAACGGATTCCCGCTCGCGGAGCGCAATGCGCGCTACTGGATCTCCAAAAAGCTGCTTGCCCAGCCAGGGTACAAAGAGACTTATGTCATCTGGCCCGATGCTCCGAAAGCAGGCGATGTCTTCAGGAATCCTGGGCTGGCAAACTCCCTGCGGCAGATCGCCGCTCATGGGCGCGACGGCTTCTATAACGGCGCGATGACCCAGACGATGGTCAAGTTCCTCAATGCTCGCGGTGGCGTGCATACGGTCGAAGACTTCCGCGACTTCCAGCCCGAGTGGGTCGAGCCTGTTTCGACCACCTATCGCGGGTGGACTGTCTACGAGCTTCCTCCGAACGGCCAGGGCATCGCTACTCTCTCCATGCTCAACATCATGGAGCACTTCCCTATGGCGCAGTACGGCCATAACTCCGTCGATGCACTGCACGTGATGATTGAGGCGAAGAAGCTTGCTTATGCCGACATGTTCAAGTACGTCGGCGATCCGCGTTTCACTCCGATGCCTGTCCAACAACTCATTTCCAAAGATCTCGGCGAGAAGCGCGCGAAGCTGATCGACATGAGTAAGGCGAGCTGCCAGGTGGTTCCTTCGAACATCGTGGCCGAGCTGAACAAGCACGGTAATTCCACGATCTATCTCTCCACGATAGATAAGGAGGGCAATATCGTTTCGCTGATCCAGAGCAACTATGGTGGCTACGGCACGGGGCTGGTCGCGCCGGGACTTGGTTTCTCCTTTCACAACCGCGGCGCCGGCTTTCAGCTCACGCCAGGGCTGCCCAACTCACTTGCCGGACACAAGCGGCCGCTGCACACCATCATCCCGGCATTCATGGAGAAGGGCGACATCCACATCGGCTTTGGCATTATGGGCGGCTGGAACCAGGCGCAGGCTCACGCGCAGTTCGTGGCTAATGTCGTCGATTACGGGATGAACGTCCAGTCCGCACTCGAACAGCCCCGCTTCACGAAGGACACTTTCGAGGGGTGCGACGTCCAGATGGAAGAAACTGTTCCTGCCGAGATCCGCGCCGGTCTCACGCAGCGCGGCCATCAGGTTCAACTGCTCGAGCCGTTCTCGTTCTTCGTCGGGCAAGGCGCGGCCGTAGTCCGGGACAGCAGTCGCGAGGTTAATTTCGCGGCAGGAGATCCTCGCTCGGATGGAGCGGCGATCCCACAGGAGCCGAAGACCGACTAGTTGCGCGGTCGAGACCCTGGTCCGGCATTCGCCATATGGCGGTTAAGACTTTGTTCTGGGTTGAGTGTGGGACAGAGTTTCTCAGCTCGCTGCACTCTGCAGGGCTGCATCACTCCGTTCGGCGGCACAGTGTACGGTCGGGAGGAACACGGCAAACGTCGTTCCACGATGTGGTCCGGCAACAGAAGTCTTCAATCTGATATCTCCATTTGCGCGATTGACGAGCTGCTGCGTGACCCACAATCCCAGACCCGTTCCCGTCTCCTGCTTTGTGGTAAAGAACGGTTTAAATACCTGTTGTTGGCACTTCGTCGGAATCCCTGGACCATCATCTGCCACCGCTAACAGGAGTCCAGGACGGTCATCCCGGACTGACTCGCGGACGCGGACCCTGATTGTTCCTCCCTCGCGCGCTGCATCGATGGCATTGCTGACAAGATTCGCCACGATCTGCTGGAGCTCTCCTACCGAGCCGCGGAACCTGGCGCCTTCGTTCCAGCAGGTAAGCAATCGCACGCCTCTCTTGCAGGCTTTCTTGCGGTAGAGGTCCAGAATCAAGCTCAAGGCCTTGCCAACTGTTACGTCGGCAGAGACTCGAGATTCCCTACAAACTCCCAAGGTGTTGCGCGAAATGTTCGATAACCGCTCAACTTCGCCCATTGCAAGAGTGAGATACTCTTTTGCACTCGGGGGTACCCCGGCGGTGGTGTTTGCAAGGTGGATCAGACTGGAGATTGATTCCAAAGGATTGTTGATCTCGTGCGCGACGGTCGCCGCGAGCTGACCCATCATTGCCAGCCTCTCGGAACGGCGCAGAGTCTCCTCTGCCTGCTTCTCCCTGGTAATGTCGAATGTCAGTCCCACCATGCCGTAGGGTCCTTCCCTCGATGCGGTGATTGCTTGACCCTTCGTACGCAGCCATCTGGTCTCAGAACCAACTACACGATATTCCAACTCGAAGGAAGCGGGTTCCTTGATCTGTTGAGAAAGACATTTCTCGAACCTTGCCCTGTCCTCGGGATGAATGGTCCCAGGATATTCTTTGTGAAACATTGCAAGCTCGAGGCTTCTCATTGCAGTGTGTTCACCAACGGCTCCAGATTCCCAGTGCCAGGCGAAAGCGTTGACCGCTGACAATGCGAGTTTCACTCGTTCGTTGGCGTGAGCTAACTTCGAGTTCATTCGAAGGAGTAAGAGTTGAGTGCGGTGCCGGCGGTCACCCATCCATGAGATCAACGCGCAACAAAGAAGGAAAATCGAAGTCCTTAGGAGGCTGTGGAGGTCGAGACTCCAATGGCCTACGGGCTCCTCCAGGAAGTAATCGGCAAGAATAGCGCTCACTACGCCAGCGAAGATCCCCGGCCCGAGCCCTCCCTCCCAGGCCGCTACGCAGACAGCGACAAAGAAAAAGAGAAAGACAGCGGGGTGGACTGCTCTCCACAGGATGAAGCTCAAGACAAGCGCAGCAACCGGAAGGAGTAGCGCGAGAACGTAGTTACAAAGTGGATTGCTAGTACGCAGCGAATGATGCGGGAAGCCGGAGTACAGCATTTACTACCTCACAGGCTTGGTGCGGATCCCTTGGAGATGTAGCCTACCGCAGACTCAGGGCGGGAACTGTGACTTATGTCACCTATCTCACATTAGAGAGGGGAGAGGAAATGTGGTGTAAAAACGACTGACTTTGCCTCTCCAGGCTACAGTGCCTTTCTTAGTTCCGTCCCGACCACACTCCGATCATGAGGGGATACCAGGTGAGGTCACATCCTTCACCGGTGTGTTGGAGGACCATTCCGGCATGTTGTGGACGGAGGCGATTGCTCCTGCTTTAGCTCCGTGCGGCTCGCTGACGGCGACGACTTCCTGATTGCCAACTTTTAAACGCCATCGGTACTTCCCGTTTGCATCTTCGAAGATTTCAAACAGATCGTTTGCGCTCATCTTGCTAGCGCCTCCCTGCGGATGGGACAAGGTTAGCTCGAAAAAGCGAGGACTTCTACGGCGTGTGGTCCATCGCCCTGTGATACGCGGCAGATGTGGGCTCACCAATTGTCCAACACAGCGTGATTCACGTCACATCGAAGATGACGGGCCGTTTGGGTGGTGGTTCAAAGCTTCTTCTGGCTTCGATCAGAGTCTACATGGCACGTCATCTGCGCAATCATTCCCTTTCCTATGCTGCTGATTGTCAGTCCTGATAGCATAGCGGCGTGCCAACAATATTGTCTTTTATCGATGACCTCAGACAAGCTGCACAGAGGATGCGAGATTTGGGAGAGGTTGCTACTCATCCTGAAATTAAGCAACGTTACTTTGCAGTAGCCAACGCACTGGATAAGATGGCAGAACGCTCTGAAATTGACGTTGTTGTAGAAAACGTACTACGTGATTAGTTCTGGTTACGCGGACTTGTCTGATTTCTCCCGTTCCAAGGTTTGAGCTAATTCTTCTTCAAGAATTGTCACCAGATTTTCAGCAGAACGCCGAGTTGAAGGGGTGATGATGGGTGAACGTACCAAATGAATCAGCATCAGATATGCCTCAGCTAAGTTGTCCCCGTATTTCAACCAGGAATCTCCCACCCAAGCAGTTCGATGCGCAGAGAAGTTGCGTGAGTTGTTAAAACTTTTCACACCCAAAATTAATGTTATCGAGACGAATGTTGTCTATACCCAGCTAGACTTACCCTAAACGTATCCAATTTTAGCAATCCCTCTGCGCTAACCGGCGAGTATAGCTATCCATGCACAAGAAGGTGAAATGTATGAAAAAAGCCGGCGGTTTTAGACGGAAGTAGGATTACAGCGCCCCATTTTCGTCGCATCTTGCATCACATTTACGATGCCACGGCCCACAATCCTCGTCGCAGAACGTGAGCCACTGCAAGCCCTATCCACTCGCAAGCTGGTTTTAGAGACGTCGAAATTCAATGTCCTGACGGCTCACAGTACCAGAGAAGCCCTTGACCTTTTTCATTTGTTCCCGAATATCTCGATGGCAGTTCTTGCGATCGATGAGCCAATCGACTGTGCTCGCATTGCGGAATCGATCAAAGCAATAGCGGACGGGAAAATACCGATCATTGCTCTGTCCCCGCGTGACAGCGAGACTTGTGATTTTGCAGATCACACGCTCTCAAGCTACGAGCCGGAGACACTGGTACAACTACTTCGCTCGATCCTGGGTGATCCACGAACTATCGATGAAGGTCCAGAGTAGATGTTACTGGATGTTAAAGCTGAGGGGATTTTTCCATTCCGGAGCTACGGTGGCATCCGCTAGCATCTGCTGAACCTTCCTGATGATTACAGTCGGGTGGATGGGCTTCGGTAGGATTTCAAAGGGAGCGTTTCCCGTTTTTATGTATTCATCAATCACTTCTGCGGTGGTTGTCTGCCCACTCATCAAGAGTATTTTGCAACCGCAAGTGTCACGCATCTCAACCGCGTGGGCCAGTCCTTTAGCTCCGGGCATCTGAACATCAAGCAATACCAAGTCTGGTCTAATGCCATGCACGATCCCTAACGCTTCTGCGATATCGGTGGAGCCAATGGCGAAGAGGTTTTGTTTGGAGTGATTGAAGATTAGAACAAGCGTCTTCACGATTGCAGGCTCATCGTCTACAACGAGGATGATCTTGCTTTCAAAACTGCTGCTGGTAGGCAACTTACGCGCCCCTTGAGGAGCGATGATCGCAGGTTACGAGCATACATACAAGTCTGGGGTTTATCTCCGTAGTTCCGGGTACAACTGGTCCGCACAGGAGGGGCATATGCCGTGAGAGAAATCCACTCCGGCGTGGCGACGGAAATACAGTTCCAGGTGCTGCCAGTATTGGTCGTCGTCGCGTACCTTCTTGCAGTTCGCGCAGATCGGAATGAGATTTTTCAGAGTGGTGAGGTCGGTGATGTCCTCGATCATCAGCAACCCGCGTTTTTCAGAATCATTCTGGATCGGACAAGCGGTGATCAGTACTTGAAGATCTTTGGTCGTCGTACCCTGCTTGACCTGCAGGTTTGCGCGTCTTCGACTGATGGTTTGACCCGTAAGGCATCGTTTCACGGAGTCGCGTATGGCGCAATCGGCACATGCCGGACCTCGACCACAGCCTTGTGGCACATCGGTCGCATGGAGACAATGCAGTACATCTCCGCCTCTGCGTCGGTAGACCGAGTCCCTGGTGGATTCAGAGAGCCTGGCCGCGGCAACATTTAAGTCCAGTATCTCCAGGTCGGTGGTCACCAGAAAAAGGGCGATTGGAATTGCGTCGAAGATGGTGCGTTCAAACATGGATAACTCAGGTGCAGGCGTATTCCTGATTCACCCAAGGTAGAGTCTGACCTCAAGGCCGCATGTGATTTATCTCACTGCTAGCTGTGACGTCGGTAGGAGATACCGCGGTTGGTTGTGAGTTCGACTGAACAGACGGCCTAGCGTGTCGTTACGCGCTGAATCGTTCCGCCGCGCGCGCCTTCGCCTTGGCCGCTTCTTCTTCCCTGTTCTTCGCTGGAGCGGTCGTTTCCAACGAATGCAATAGGCGGCGAGAGATGCCGGCAATCTCTTCCACTGCTGCCTGGAAAGCCGCCTCATTTGCTTTCGAAGGCTTGGTGAAGCCGCTGATCTTACGCACAAATTGAAGCGAGGCCGCACGGACTTCTTCTTCGGTAACCGGAGGCTCGAAGTTAAATAGTGTCTTGATGTTCCTGCACATAATCCTGCCTAAGTTGCCAATGCGCTCTTTGCGTTGGTTTTGCTACCGCTCTTTTCCGGAAAGGTACGCAATGCCATGGCTGTAATCTCTCTCAACTGCGCACGGCTCGCGCCGCCAGATGCCTGTACCGACATGCCCCAGAGAACTGTAATAACATAACGCGCGAGCTTCGCCGGATCGACATCCGACGGTAGATCGCCTTGCGAGACTGCAAGCTCAAACCGACGGCGCACTGCGGCCTCCGCACCTGCACGGCGGCGACTCAATTCTGCCGTCACCGACTCCCCCATGGGCCCTGAGGCAAGCGCTCCCTGTACCAGCAGGCATCCGTCCGGATGCAGAGGACTTTTAACCATATCAATGGCGCCGCGAAAAAGCTTCTCTACGACTGCTCGGGCGGTCGGCTCCCTTAAGGAATTCGGAAGATACGATGCGGGACGTTGGATGTAGCGATCCAGAACTTTCTTGAAGAGTTCTTCCTTGTTGCCGAAAGCCGCGTACAAGCTTGGCACATTAATGCCCATTGCTTGCGTCAGAGCGGAAAGAGACGTTCCCTCATACCCATGACGCCAGAAAAGCAGGAGCGCGGCATCCAGCGCTTTGTCGACGTCAAATTCGCGGGGACGCCCCTTCGGCTTGGGCGGTGACTTCATTGTTTATCAATCACTACATTAATCCGCTTGACTCCGATGCTCAAGCCTTTTATACGTACCGTCGTAATGATTGGCCGCGTGGGGCGGTTACGAATAACAGAAAATCTAGTCGCAGATTTCAGGTGACCATATCCGTTTCGGTTCGTCTTTGGTTAAGGGCTCGACTGCATACATATTGAGGAGCGAGGAATGAGCAAAGTACGAGTGCTTGTAGGCACCCGCAAGGGAGCATTCATTTTGACATCCGATGGCAAACGCGAGAAGTGGGACGTCTGCGGCCCGCATTTCGCAGGTTGGGAGATGTATCACCTGAAGGGATCGCCAGCCGATCCGAACCGGATTTATGCGTCACAATCCAGCGGGTGGTCTGGCCAGGTGATTCAGCGCTCCAGCGATGGCGGCGTCACGTGGGAAACCCCAGGCGGTGGCGTGCAGACTGGTCCGGGCGGATTCCCCATGGGGGAAAGCAATAAATTCGTGTACGACTCGTCGCCAGACACGGGGAAGCCGCTCACGACGCATCAGTGGTACGACGGCACACAGCACCCGTGGGAGTTCAAGCGTGTCTGGCACCTGGAACCGTCACTCACTGATCCTGACACCGTATATGCCGGCATCGAAGATGCTGCCTTGTTCCGGTCGACGAACGGCGCTCAGACATGGGAGGAATTGCCTGGACTGCGCGGCCACGGTACCGGCCCGAAATGGCAGCCAGGAGCCGGCGGAATGTGTCTTCACACGATCATTCTCGATCCCAGTAATCCCGACCGAATCTACATTGCGATCTCAGCCGCCGGAGCATTCCGCACGGATGATGGCGGCAAGACCTGGAAGCCCATCAACCGTGGGCTGCGTTCGCCTTACATTCCGGATCAAGATGCCGAAGTTGGCCACTGCGTTCACCACGTGGCCATGAATCCGAAACGGCCGAACGTGCTCTTCATGCAGAAGCATTGGGACGTGATGCGCAGCGACGACGCCGGCAATAACTGGCACGAAGTCAGCGGCAACCTGCCCACCGACTTCGGCTTCGTGGTCGACGTGCATGCGCATGACCCGGAGACCATTTACGTCGTGCCCATTAAGAGCGACTCTGAGCACTATGTGCACGAAGGAAAGTTGCGCGTCTTCCGCAGCCGCACCGGCGGCAATGAATGGGAGCCTCTGACCAAAGGCCTGCCCCAGAGCAACTGCTACGTGAACGTGTTGCGCGATGCGATGGCGGTGGATTCGCTCGACGAATGCGGGATTTACTTCGGAACCACGGGCGGCCAGGTCTATGCGTCCAATGATGCCGGAGATAGTTGGAATCCGATCGTACGCGATCTGCCGGCTGTGCTTTCGGTTGAGGTGCAAACGCTTCCATGATTCGCGTGCAACTGCCGCAGCATTTGCGCACGCTCGCGAAGGTGCAAGGCGAAGTGCAGCTTGAAGTCGAGGGGCCGATCACGCAAAGGTCGGTCCTCGACGCACTGGAAGCGCGCTATCCGATGCTGAAAGGAACGATTCGCGACCACGTGACGCAGCAGAGGCGCGCCTTCATGCGTTTCTTTGCGTGCGAAGAAGATCTTTCGCTCGAGTCACCAGACTCTCCGTTGCCGGATGCGGTGGCGAATGGGAAAGAGCCGTTCCTGGTGATTGGCGCAATCGCCGGTGGATGATCCGTAAGCTGGCGAACTATCTACTCTCAACTGGAGAGAATTCATGCAAGCGACGGTTCCAACATCCTCAGTTTCGAAGGGCGCCCTTTGGACAAGCCGCGTACTCACGGCGTTGATGTTTCTATTTTTAGCCTTCGATGGAATCAGCAAGCTGATGAAGCCAATACCTCAACCGGTGGTGGACGCATGCACTCATCTGGGAGTGCCGCTTTGGAACGTTCCGGTGATTGGCGGCGTTCTCCTGTTCTGTCTGGTCCTATACATAATTCCCCAGACCGCGGTACTGGGTGCGATCCTCCTGACGGGCTACCTTGGCGGTGCAGTTGCCACCAATTTGCGGGTAGGAGATCCCCTCTTCGGCCACGTTTTGTTCCCAGTCTACTTTGGAGCGGTCATCTGGCTGAGCGTCTACTTACGGGAAGAGCGCCTGCGGTCCGTACTTCCCTTCCGGCGATGACTCGGGGTTTAGATATTTTTGACCGCGGTGTCGATTTTGCAGGCGTCCATTCGTCGTCACCATGTAGGGCGACGTTCGTCGAACTAACTAGCTGAACTCAAATTCCAGATGAACAACAAGGAGATACCATGCAAGTCCAACCTTACCTGAGCTTTGAAGGCCGCTGTGAAGAGGCGATCAACTTTTACAAGAAGGCGGTGGGCGCGGAAGTGCTCATGATGATGCGCTTCAAGGAGGCTCCCGATCAATCGATGATGACACCCGGAACCGGGGACAAGGTGATGCACGCCAGTCTGCGTGTCGGTGACTCAACGATTAATGCGTCGGATGGCCGTTGCGTAGGGAAAGCAAACTTCCAGGGGACTTCGCTCTCACTCACGGCTGATAACGACTCTGACGCAAAACGCCTGTTCAATGCGCTTGCGGATGGTGGCGAGATCCAGATGCCACTTGCGAAGACTTTCTTTGCCTCTTCGTTCGGAGCGGTGGCAGATAAATTCGGCGTACCCTGGATGGTTTATGTACCGCAACAATAACCTGGATGTATTTAGATCGGCACAGTGAATTAAACGTGCGCTCTACTCGTACCTCAGCGCCTCAATCGGATTGAGGCGCGAGGCGCGCACGGCTGGAACAATGCCGCTGATCAGACCGACTGCGCCCAGAATCAATGTCGAAATCAGGATAGAAGAGAGCGAAATGACGAGGCGAATGTCCGCCGACTCGGCGTTTTCGGCCAACGCGCTGTAGAAGGTAATCCTGCCGACAGAAACTGAGATCACGGCGGCGATCAGAATACCGAGAAGCCCTCCGGCTGCGGTGATCGCGAGTGCTTCCGCAAGAAACTGCAGCAGCACGTCCCGGCGCCGCGCGCCCAGTGCCTTCAGTACGCCGATTTCGCGGGTACGCTGCGTAACCGAAACGAGCATGATGTTCATCAGACCAACTCCACCAATCCCTAACGTGAGCGTTCCGATGAACGCCAGCAGCACTTTCAAACCGAAGATGATGATGCGGAATTGTTCGAGTTGCTTTTCGAGGCTGGCGACCTCGACCGCGCGCTTGTCGTCAGCACGGAAGTTGTACTGATTGGACAACGCGGTCCGGATTGAGTTTTCCACACCTTCGTAATCCGGGACCTCGTACATGAGCCATATCTGGTCGAGATAGTGGTTGTCGCGCAGGTCGCGCATCGCCGAAAACGGAATGTAAATGCGCTTATTGAAGTCGTTGTTGTCGCGCTCTTGCATTTTCGGCCCGGCGAGGCCAACGACCGTGAATGGAAGCCCGTTTATGCGGATGCGCTCGCCCAAAGCGTTCTTGCCGCCGAACAGTTTCTGCTTGGCTTCCGGTGCGAGCACGGCGACATGTGCTTTCGCGATCTCATCTTCCGCGTCGTACCAGCGCCCCTCTCCAACATGCTGGTTGAAGATCTCAAAGCCGCTGGGATATTCGGCGTCGATGTGCAGCGTGAAGGAGCGATCGTCGTAGCTGACAGTCGTTACCATGTGGTTGCAAGGGGTGATGCGCGTAATTTGCGGCACATTCTGCTGCAAACGATCGATGTCTTCCACTACGAAACGAATCTGCGAGCCCGCCTTATTGCCGCCGGCCTGCATCGAGGTGCGGCCGGGAAACACTCCGATCACGCGCACGCCATAAGCGCGAAAGATGTGGTAGATAGCGGTGCCGAATCCCTCTCCGTATGCCAGCAGAAGCACAACTGTGGCAATTCCCCAAGCCATTCCGAGCATGGTTAACGCCGAGCGACGCCGGTTGTACCGAAGCGCCACAGCGGCCTGACGCAACACTTCTCGCGTCATGCTTCGTGCCTCAGAGCGTCAACCGGTTCGAGCAAGGCTGCTTTACGCGCGGGGTATAGTCCGGCAATGATGCCCGACAGCGCGAGACTGCCGATCGCGATCACGGCTGAGGAGAGCACAATTCGCGGAGGATCGAAACCGCGCGGAGCCGGCAATCCTGAAAGCAGGGTGGTGGAGATTATTGCGAACAGCAATCCGATCAGGCCGCTCGCCAGAGTCAACGCCGCTCCTTCGGCGAAGAACTGGAACAGGATGCTGCGATTCGTGGCACCCAGGGCTTTGCGCAACCCGATCTCGCGCGTGCGTTCGTCACCGAGATCAGCATGATGTTGATGACGCCAATTGCACCGAGCGCCAGCGTCACGATGCCCACGAACCCGAGGAACAGGTCCATCGCGGTGAAGATCTTTCCTACCGTCTCGGAGGTGCGAATCGAATCCCATTCTTCGAACGAGTCGACGTCGCTGGGATCAAAGCCATGGTTGCGCGCAATGATGACCCTCACTTCCTGGCGTGCGATTTCGTGCTCCGCACGAACGCGCGGCTGATATGCAATGGCCCCAAGTGCATCGCGGTGGTCTGCCCACTTCTGTGGGAAATACATCGCCATGGTGGAATAGGGCACGTAGATGCGTGCATTGTCACCAACATTGTCTCCCCGGCCGATCGGAGCGAGTTGGCCGATCACCTCGAAGCGCACGCCGTTTAACAGGATGCTGTTGCCTATCACGGGTCGCCCGGGGAACAGGGTGTGCACGATCTCGGGACCGATCACCGCAACTTGGCGCTTCTGCGATTCGTCCATCACGTTCAGCCAGCGCCCGTAAAGAACCGGCGTGTAACGGATCTCGTGATACTGCGGCTCGACTCCAAGCACCTGGCCGTTGCCGCTCGTGTAGTCGCTGACCGAACGTATGTCGTCGCGAGTCAAAACCGGGCTGGCAGCACGTACGTGCGGAGCCCTCGAGACGTCCAGGTAATCGTTGTAGGTGAGCTTGTACCAGCGTCCGGACTCCTGGCTGCCCCGCACCACCGGGGCGCGACCCGGAAAAGCGAACATGATGTCGCGCCCGATCTCGTCGAAGTTGCGCTGATTCCCTGACCGGAAGCCTTCGCCCAGACCAACCAGGAGCAACAATGAGCCGACGCCCCAGGCGATCCCAAACATGGTGAGGAACGAGCGTAGTTTGTGCGCCCACAAAGTTCGCAGGATGTCGCTCAGGATGTCGAGGGTGAGACGCATAGCGACGCAGAGGCAGAGGCACTGCCGTTTTTGGGCAGACCCCCACACTTTGAGACTAGGCTCATATGTCCTAAAGGCAGATGATCGGCATCACCTTGGCGAGTGACGTTGAAGTTCTGTTTCCCGGCGTACCTACAGAATCTTGCAAGCCTCATCAAAATCGAGCCGTGGAGATCGGGGCTTGAGTGTTGCCGGGTCTCCGTATCCGATGTTGCACAAGAAGCCTGACTTCACTCTTCCGGGGAAGTACTCCTCGCAGATGCCGTCGATCGGCCGACCGGCGCCAAAGAACTCCTGATCCACTTTGTCATTATCGAATCCGGACATGGGCCCGCAATCAAGTCCGAGAGCACGTGCCGTCATGATCAGATAGGCACCTTGAAGCGTGGTGTTGCGGCGCGCGGTTATGTCGGCCATCTCCGGAGTATTCGCGAACATGTCGCGTGCCGCTGGAAAGTGCGGAAACAGCTTCGGGAGCTTGTCGTAAAACTTCGTGTCGTAAGCGATGATTGCGGTCACCGGCGCGCTCATCGTTTTCTGTACATTGCCAGGCGACAGCGCAGGACGCAGTCGCTCCTTCGCCTCTTTGGATGTTAGAAAGAAGAACCGCGCTGGGCTGCCATTCATACTGGTAGGGCCCAGTTTCAGAATGTCGTAAAGCTCCCGAAGAGTCTCGTCGGAAACAGGTTTCGGAAGCCAGCCATTGTAGCTGCGAGCTGTGCGAAATAAAGTATCGAGTGCTTCTGCGCTGACAGGAGTACCCATAGTCGTCGACCGCCTTTCTGACGCAATCGGCAGTCTTAGATGTAACGGGCTCTCGACACGCTTCTTATTGTGAGCCGGCTGCCACCGCGAGCATGTACCACGCTGCATGCGGAATCCACTGCTCGCCCCAGCGCCAATCGTTGTCCCCGCCCGTCTGTTTGTAGGTCAGGTTGTAATCGATATCGGTTTCATCTTTGAAGCCGCTAGTAATTCCATTGGAGATGCCGCCAGGCGCATTGGTGAATTCGTATGACGCAAAGAACATATAGCGCGGATTGTTGCGCCCGACGCCATTCAGCATGGTGCTGTCGAAGGGATTGAGGCCGAGAATCCAGTTGAGCTGATTGGCTGCGTAGGTTTCGAGTTGACGTTGGAAGGCAGGATCGTCCTTATAGTGAGGAGCGGCGAGCCGGGCGGCAGAGGCTAGCGAGGCCAGCCGTGCATTCTCACCCTGCCACCAGGGCGCGGCGTCGGAATTGTGAGGAAAGAAGAAGGTGCTGCGACGCGCTCCGGTCTTGTCCTGCACGTATTCGCGGGCGTAACCAAACGGATTAATCACTTCCGCGGTGGTGGCGAGTTCGAAAGAAAGAGATTTCTTCACCACTTCGAATACTTGCTTTTGGGTGGCAGGATCGGCGACCTCTGAATACCACAACAGGCTGACTACCGGGAAACCTGCGTCGGAGGCGTGAAAGAAAGGGCGGGTGCCGTCGTCGGCGCGCCAGTAATTCTGGTGCGGCCCATCGCTGATCAGGCGTGACATAAGGCTTTGCGCGCGACGATCCGCAGCCTGCTTGTAAATGTTTTTGTGTGTGGCTTTGTATAGCTCGGTTGCCGCTGTCAGCGCACAGTAGTCATCGACTATGTTCTCTTTACCGTCATTGATGTAAGTGAGATTGTTCTTTTGAAGGAAGGCAAATCCGTCCTCCGCAGCTTTCAAGTAATCAGCGCTCTTGAACTCTCCCGAAATTGGATACGTGCTCGCTTTTGCCAGAGCCGCAATTGCGATCCCTCCGCCCGATCGGTAGCTCACTTCGTAGTCGCGCTCGGTATCGGCGCGTTCCACGATAGTGTCGCCGG
>CAZBCQ010000017.1:14786-39185 GCA_964490255.1 uncultured Terriglobales bacterium
TAGCTCACTTCGTAGTCGCGCTCGGTATCGGCGCGTTCCACGATAGTGTCGCCGGCTTCTTTCGTCTTGAAAATACCAAAGGCCTTCATCTCGCCGGCAATGACGCGATCCTCTGGATTCTGCGGCGTGCCATGCGCCGAGACAGAGCGATAGAACGAGCCGTTGGGATTCTTCAGTCGAACCAGATAGTCAGCGCCCCAGACGCCCTCGTCGAGCAGACGACGCTCGTATTGCGCGAAATTCTGATCGTGACGCGCGTGCAGCAGATCGTAGCTCTTGAACAGGTTCAGGACGGCGAGAGGGATCTGCTGCGGATTGAAGTAGGTGGAAAAAGAGAGGTGCGACAGATGCTTGCCGTAATCCCCTGTTGCGTCGTACCAGCCGCCGTGGGCGTCAACGGTTCCCTGCTTCTTTCCGTCCTGGAAAGCAAGATGCGAATCCGCCTTGGCCATCTGCCCAGAGTTGCGTTGCTCCTTAAAGTAGTAGATGACATCCGACAGGGTGTTCTCTTCCAGCAACTGCTTTTGGATCGTGAAGGGATAGGAGCGGATCGTCCCCTGGTTGCTCTCACACTCAAGGTAGTACTGACCTTCTGTTGTGACTGAGTCGAAGTCAACCGTCCAGAAGTACCAGTCACGCCACTTCTGCACCGGGCCGCTGGGCTTGGCCTCAGGTGCGAAAATCTCTTTGCCATCGGGCTGCGATTTCAAAGTGCACCTGGACACTCTATCTCCGGCATGGCCGAGAATCACCCCGTGCTTCGAACCCGTTGTCTCGTATCCGAGATGATTCGTCAGGATTTGCGGAGTAGCGGCAAAAGCTGCACTGGTAAGGAGGACGCAAACAGCTATGAGAACAGGCACGCGCATGAGTTCCTCGCTGAAGTCAGTTTCATGACACAGCAACGCGAGCAGTCTGCGCAAAGATGTGGGTGTACGTCAAGTTTGAAACGTTTAACTATGAAGGGCGATCGTGCTGCGATGCCTGCAGCACGTGGTGTCTGATCTATTTGCCGTTGCTGTGACCACCCGCAACAACAGGCTTCACTCCAAGCTTCGCCAGGCCCTGTTTGCGCTGGTCCGGCAAGAGCGGCTGGAAGCCAACACCCTCTACGACCAGCTGTCCTTCGGACGAGAACACCCAGGCACAGAAGGTTTGCAATGCACCGCCAGGCTTTTGGCCAACGGTCCAGTAGACGTATCGGCTGATTGGATAGGTTCGATTTCTAATGCTGGTCGAATCGGGTTCTACAGCAACCGACGCCGCGCCGAGTTTAATTCCGATGGTATGAACTCCGGCGCCCACACCCAAGCTGCCATACCCGATGCCTGCGGGATCGTTCGCAAGCGCTTCCAGAAGGTCATGAGTGTTTGCTTTCCCCGTGAATGGATAGGGCTCCTGGCCTCGTAGGACGGCTTCGTCGAAATAGGTTTCCATCCCGGTGCTGCTTTCACCGGCGTAAAGCACGATTGGTTTATCCGGGCCGCCGAGTTGCTTCCAGTTCGTAGTTTCGCCGAGGAAGATCGAACGGACCTGAGCGATCGTGAGCGCGGCCACGGGATTGGCCTTGTTCACGTAGATCACGATGGCCTGCACTCCAATTGGAAACGAGATCGGCCCAGACGGAGTCCCCTCTGCCTGCACGATGTCGAGCCTGCCATCCGCGAGCGCATCTTTTGCGGTGCTCACGCCGCCGCCGACGACGTTGAATCTGGCGGCATGATGAATCGTGTATTGCTGCTCGAAACGTTGTCCGAGGAGGATGAGCGTGTCGGACCCGCCAATGCGAATCTTCTCTTGTGCACCCGCGATAATAGACACGAGTAGAAACGGAAGAATGAGTAAGTAGTTGCGTTTCATATGAGCCGTTGCCTGGCTATTTACTCAGCCGAAGATAGAGCCAATATGTTACGTATCGATGAATTCGAGCGTTACCAGCAGCGCTGACGCGGTTACGTTGGTGTACAAGGAAATAACACTCCGCGCTTGACACAGATCATGCCAGCGGGCTTCTTTACGTCATGAAAATAAGTGCGCGTAGTTCAGACGTTCAGGCCGATTGAACGCATCAACTCCAGGCCGTTGCTCTTCGTGACGACACCTTCCCGTAGCTTGTAGTCGAAGCTGATCTTTCCGCCCTCGAGATGATCCTGGAAGTGTACGTTGTGAGCCTTGTCGCCGAGGATATCGACGATCGCCGTTAGCGCCAGGTCATGTGTCGTGACCAGCCCAATCGCTCCACGCTCGACCAGCGTTCGCAGCAGGCCCTCGGCCCCAATCGCCCGGTCGTGCGAATTTGTTCCCTGCAGCAGTTCGTCGAGCAGAAAAAGCAGCGGGATCGGGCCCGAGGCTTCGTCAGCGATCTTTCGCAGACGGGTAATCTCGGCGTAGAAGCGTGAACTGCCACCCTGCAGTGAGTCGTTCACGCGAATGCTCGCGCCAATTGCCAAAGGCGAAAGCTGCACGCGCTCGGCTCGCACCGGAGCTCCGGCCATCGCGAGTACAGTGTTGATGCCAATGGTCCGCAGCAAAGTGCTCTTTCCAGACATATTGGATCCGCTGACGATCAGCACTTGAGTTTCTCTTCCCAGTCGAACGCTATTGCGCACGCAGCGATCATTGCGCAACAGCGGATGGCCCAACATTTCGCCGGCGAACAATGGGCCCTTGACGGAGAATTCCGGGAAAGGATCGCCCGGATGCTCATACGCGTAGCCGGACAGCGAAAGCAATGCCTCGGCATCGCCAATCGCCTCGACCCAGCGCTGAACGTTGCGCCCTTCCCTTCTGCGCCAGCTTTCCAGCGCAAGCGCGACCTGGACCGTGTATAGAACAGGGACATCGAGCACCCGCAGGATGACGTTGTCGCGCGCTTCCAGAAACTCAGCCAGTCGCTGCAGTCGGTTGATCGCGGACGAAGGCTTCTGCGCTCCCGATGCAATCTGGCGAGAGAGTTGCTGCAAACGCGGTGACTGAAATTGTTCCGACTCCAATCGTTTGAGGATCGACGCGAGCAAAGGCAAGTCGGCCAGCGCGGTTTCGGCCTCCGCGAGCACCTGCTGAGTTTCGGTTCTCAGCTTCAAAACAACGGCAGCAGCGAGGCCGATCGTGACGGCCGTCCAGGCGAGATGGCCGCCGAGCAGTACCCACACGGCCGATCCTAAAAACAGCAGCGCAATGACCAATGAAATCGCGCGCCAGAATGGCAGATTGACGTGTGTCTCGTGACTCGCCCACTTGACCAGTTCGTCAGGATGCAACCCTGCCTGCGCTTCCCTGCCAAGCATTGCGAGCCATTCTCTCAGGTCCAGATTTTCGCGAAGCTCGCTTACAGCGGCTTGTCGCGAGAGAACCTCTTCGACTGAAGCCGAATGCAGCAGCCAATCCGCCAGTCGCTGTTCGCCGATACGCGTGCGCGCACGGGAAAGCAGTTCGAACAGGCTTCCCCGTCCGAAGAGATCGAGATCTTCGCAATAGACATGTTCAGGGTCACGGAAGCGATCACCGGTCTCGCCCTGGCCGACCCATTTATCGGCGATCCGATCGATTCCCTTGCGATAGAAATTCGCGGCGCGGCGCGCTTGCGATTGCTTGCGGAGAATGGTTTCGTGGTAGATGACAAGTGCTAGGAAGGCGACCAGCGGCAGCAGGAGCCACCATCCGCCGATCGCGTGGCGCTTCGCATATAACCACAGCAGGAGCGCCGCGGAGGCAAAGACCAGCAGGCGCAGATTGCCGGTCCAGATATGCCAGCGCTCGAGGCGGGAGACTTCCGCTTCACGAAGCTGCAATCGGTGCGCGTATTCGGCGGCTGGATCGGCCACGCTGGGATCCTAAACGACGAAGTACTTCGCCGCCGGGTGATGGACGATGATCGCCGACGTCGACTGCTCGGGTTCGAGCAGGAATCCGCTGGTCAGATGAACGCCAACGTTCTCCTCGGGCTTGAGTAACTGAAACAGCTTGGTCTGATCTTCCATGTGCGGACACGCGGGATACCCGAATGAGTAACGCGATCCACGATACTTCTGATGGAAGAGATCGTTGATGCGCGATGAGTCATTCCCGGCGATGCCCAGTTCTTCGCGAATGAGCTTGTGCGAGTACTCGGCGAGCGCTTCGGCGGTCTCTACGCTCAGGCCGTGATGATAGAGATAGCGCGTGTAGTCGCCGCCCTGGAACATTTTCTGCGTTTCCTCGGACGCGCGGCTGCCGATGGTGACCAGCGATAAGCCGATCACGTCCATCTGGCCGGATGACTTGGGCGCGAAGAAATCCGAGATGCACAGACGGCGTCCCTCGCGCTGGCGGGGGAAGGTGAAGCGCAATAGCTCTTTTCCAGGCTGCTCGGGCGAATAGACGATGGTGTCATTCCCTTCGCTCTGGCATGGGAAGTATCCGTACACGACCTTCGGCTCGTACCAATTTTTGGCGACTACTTCGTCCTGGCACTGTTTCAGAATTGGCTTGAACTTCTCTTCGACCAGCCGCGCGTAATCTTCCTGCGAAGCAGTCTTCAACTGCCACTGGTTCTTGAAGAGCGCGGTGTGGTTGATGTAGCCGAAGACTTCGCGCAGGTCGAAGTCTTTCTTCACACGCACGCCGTAAAACGGCGGCTTCGGAATGTTTGTCGCGGGACCGACCACCGCGCTACGCTCCGTCGAGATGGGAAGCGCTTCGGCTTCGGCGATGGCAGCAGCGGCAGCCGCTTTCGCAGCGAACTGCTTCCGCTGGCGTCCTTCGGCGATGCGAGCGACTTTGGCTTCTTCTCCTGCCGCGAGATCTTCCATGACGTGCAGGCCGTCGAATGCATCGCCGGCATAGAAGACGGCGTTCGAGTACTCCGCGCGCAGGTCGTCTTCCACGTACTTGCGCGTCAGCGCGGCGCCGCCGCAGATCACCGGGAAGTCCAGCTTCTGCAACTCGAGGTCCTGGATGACGTACTTCATCTCCAGCGTCGACTTCACTAGTAATCCGCTGAGCCCAATTGCATCCGCCCGATGCTCGCGCGCAGCATGGATGATCGCCTCGGCCGGCTGCTTGATGCCGAGGTTCACCACTTTATAGCCGTTGTTGCTGAGAATGATGTCGACGAGGTTCTTGCCAATATCGTGCACGTCGCCCTTCACCGTGGCGAGCACGATGGTTCCCTTCTGCGAACCTTCGGTCTTCTCCATCTTCGGCGCGAGATAGGCGACTGCCTGCTTCATCACTCCGGCAGAGTCGAGCACCGACGGCAGCTGCATCTTGCGCGCACCAAATAGCTCGCCGACCGTTCGCATACCATCCAGCAACACGTCATTGATCAGACCAAGCGGCGTGTAGGTCTGGAGGGCATTCTCCAGAACTTCTTCCAGCGTCTGTCGATTACCGTCGACGCCAATCGCCTTCTCGCCGTTGATGATCAGGTGCTTCAGCTTGTCTTCAACCGACAGCGCCTCCACTTCAGCCGAAGTAGCTTCCGCCTTCTTCTCCTTGCCGGAGAAGTGGTTCATATAGTTCTGCAGAGGGTCACCATCGCTCGCGTCGCGATAGATGAGCTTGCGCGCCAATTCAACTTCAGCTTCAGGAATCTTGTACAACGGATAGATCTTGGTGTAGTTAACGATGGCCAGATCCAACCCGTTGTTCACTGCTTCGTGCAGGAACACGCTGTTCAGCACGCGCCGCGGATACACATTCAATCCGAAGGAGATGTTGCTGACGCCGAGGATGGTGCGCACTTCCGGCAGCTCTTCCTTGATCCGCTTGACGGCCTGCAGTGTCTCGATTCCCGCCGTGCGGTAATCTTCTTGTCCGGTGGAAATCGGTAGCGTGAGCGCGTCAAAAATCAGATCGACTGGCCGGATCCCGTACTTCTCGGTCGCCAGCTGATAGATGCGCTTGGCGATTGCGACTTTCTTCTCGGCCGTTAGTGCCATCCCGTCTTCGTCGATGGTCAACGCGATCACCGCGGCGCCGTAGCGCTTGGCCATCGGCAGGACTTTGGATGTCCGCTTCTCGCCATCCTCCAAATTGATGGAGTTAATGATCGCCTTGCCTGGAATGCGCTTCAGCGCCGTCTCGATGACGTTCGCTTCGGTCGAGTCGACCACAATCGGCGCAGGCACACGCGTGGCGATCTTCTCCATCACGTGATCCATGTAGCTGTTCTCGTCTTCACCAACGATGGCAGTGCACACGTCGATCATGTGCGAGCCTTCATTGGCGAGGCGCTTGGCAAGGGCGAGAATCTCGTCGTAATCACCCGCGCGCACCAGATTGCGGAAGTGTTCGACGCGCGTGGTGGTATTCATCTCCTCGGCAACAATGAGCGGCTTGGGGTCGAGATCGAGCGGGACTGATGTGTAGGCGCTTGCCGCCGCCCCTGCGACCTTCACATTGCGCCGCGCCGGCTCCAGATTCCCGCAGGCATCGACCACCGCCTTGATGTGCTCCGGCCCAGTTCCGCAGCAACCGCCCACGACTCGCACGCCGTATTCGCTGATAAACAGTTTGTGATACTGAACGAGTTCCGCCGGCGAGAGATCGTAGACGGGCTTACCGCCGTCACTATGCGGCATACCCGCATTCGGCAGCACAGAGACTTGCTTGGGCGAATAGAGACCGAGATGACGGACCGCATCGTTCATCTCCTGCGGACCGGTAGAGCAGTTCAGCCCGAAGATGTCGATGTCGTAGGGCTCGAGGGATGTAAGCGCAGCGCCGATATCGGTGCCGAGCAGCATTGTCCCCTCCTGGTTTGCAAGCGTAACCTGCACCTGCAACGGCAGGCGCTTACCGTGTTTTTTCATCGCCTCGAGGCATGCGATCGTGGCGATCTTCGCTTGCAGCAGGTCCTGGCATGTTTCCACGAGAAGAATGTCGACACCGCCCTCCATCAGGGCTGTCGCCTGCTCCACGAACACTGCGAGCATTTCGTCAAAACCAATATGTCCGAGCGACGGCATCTTCGTTCCCGATCCAATTGAACCTGCAACCCAGCGCGGCCGCCCACTTGTCGAGTAGCTGTCGGCAATCTCTCTGGCAAGCTTCGCAGCGGCCCGATTGATTTCAACAACACGATCCTGAAATCCGAATTCGGCCAACACTATCCGCGAGCCATTGAAGGTGTCCGTCTCGATGACGTCGGCACCTGCCTCGAAGTAGCTGGCATGTATCTGGCTGATGATGTCGGGTCGACTGAGAACGAGGATCTCGTTGCAGTTCTCCTGGCCCCAGTAGTCGTCGAGGGTCGGGTTGAACGTGTGGATCGAAGTGCCCATCGCGCCGTCGTAGATCACAACGCGCTCTTGAACCGACTTGAGGAAATCGCTCATGTTGTTGAAAGCTGCCGCCTCCCTCGCAATCGCGAGTCTCAGAACTGCCCGTATATGCGAAACCGGCCCCGCAGGACCGGTTTTGACTGACGAACTTTGCCTGCCAAAACCGTCAACTGGTTAGGGCCGGCATACCTTTTTCGACTTCCGCTTCGTTGAACACAGCATTCGCTCCCAAATGAGCGGGCAGCGGAGAAAGCAACTGCTCTTTCCTATAGACCAGGTTGCTGGCGTTGAACGTTGCCAACTCGAACCCGTGGCCGTGCGTAATCGCGTCGGTGGGGCAAGCCTCTACACAGTATCCACAGAAAATGCAGCGGTTATAGTCGATGTTATAGACCTTGGCGTAGCGCTCAGCGCCACTGATGCGCTTCTCGGCCGTGTTCTCGGCGGCTTCGATGTATATGCAATTCGAAGGACACGCAGCCGCGCAAAGAAAGCACGCCACGCATTTCTCCAGCCCATTCTCGTCGCGCTGCAGAACATGAACTCCGCGAAAGCGTTCCTGGAACTTAGCCCCTTTCAGCGGACCCGGCCCATCCGGGTAATTCTCGACGATTGTCGGGGCGAACATCTCCTTTAGGGTGATGCTCATACCCTTGGCAATCGCAGCAATGTTTTTCAGGATCGGCATGCCCCTTCAGTATAAATGCTTAGCCCCGATTCGGGAACTCTTGACCCTGTTTACCCGACGGCAACTCTCTGTCAAAGCTCTGACAAGGTGGGCTTCACAGCATACCTAGTACGTACTAGAGCGAAAATGTTCTGTCAAAAATGCGGGCGTGCTACAAACACGCGAGTACCGGGACAGCATCTCTGAGCAGCATGGGCGTAAGTACACCTGAGTTGTACTTCGCCGGAGGCTCGGATGTTTGCAGTTCAGGTCCCACTGGCAGTTCAGGTCACCCCGTCCAACCGTAAACGTCAGAACCAAGTCTTTCTCTGGCTTTCGCTCTCAATCGGTATCTTCCTGTTGCTTGCATCGACAGCATCAGCTCAGTGCAGTCCGAATCCGACGAACAATACGCTTACGATCTGCACGCCACTGAACAATCAGACGGTTTCTTCGCCTTTCACCGTGTCGGCGGTGGCCACTTCGAGCGCAGCAGTAACCAAGTTTCTCGTTTATATAGACAGCGTTCTCAAGTACCAGCAACTAAATACGAGCTCGATTTCAACCAGCATCTCGGCCGGCGCAGGCACACATAATCTGACCGTCCAGTACTACAACGGCGCGTGGATCAAGGCGACGGAGTACATCACCGTCGGATCGAGTTCGGGGGTGAGCATAAGTGTCAGCCCAAGCTCTGCCACGTTAGCTCCTGGTGGCACGCAGCAATTCACAGCAACGGTTAGCGGCACGACCAATACCGCTGTGACCTGGGCGGTGGACGGTATGTATGGCGGCAACACCACGGTGGGCACGATCTCGAGTAGCGGCCTGTATACGGCTCCTGCGAGCAGCGGCAGTCACACCATTACGGCGACAAGCGCTGCCGATACCACGAAGACGGGCGCAGCCGGCGTGACCGTAACGTCTTCCAGCGGCGGTTGCAATCCGCCGTCTTCTCCGGGAGCGGTTCTGTGCACACCGGTAGCGGGCAGCACGGTTACGTCACCGGTGCAATTCACCGGCGCGGGGACTGGCGCCAGCGGGAGCGTGAATCATCTGGAGTTGTGGATCGACAGCACCAAGATCGGAGATTATCCCGGCAACAAAATGAGCGCGAGCGTCGCTCTCGCGAGCGGATCGCACAGCGCCACGCTGGTGGAAGTGGATTCGGCCGGTAATTACATCAAATCCACGCCGGACACCTTCAATGTTGGGTCCACTAGCGGCGTTTCGGTCAGCATCAGTCCGACGTCGGCTACAGTGGCTACCGGCGGATCGCAACAGTTCAGTGCGAGCGTCTCTGGTTCCTCGGATACCAGCGTGACGTGGTCGGTCGACGGAACAGCGGGAGGCAGCAGCACTGTCGGCACGGTGAGCACGTCCGGGTTGTATACGGCACCGGGCACAGCTGGCACACACATGGTCACGGCAACCAGTGTTGCTGATACTACGAAGTCTGCGAGTGCCGGCGTCACAGTGATTACGCCGGGTACATGTGGCGGTGGCGCGAACAATACACTATCCATCTGCTCGCCCGCGAATGGCGCTTCTGTCACTTCTCCCATTCATGTTGTCGCGGACGCGAATTCTACAGCGCCGGTTAGCAAGTTCCTGGTTTACATCGACAGTGTGCTTGTCTACCAACAGTTGAACACGAGTTCGATCGACACCATGATCTCGACTTCGGTCGGGACGCACAACCTGGTGGTCCAGTACTACAACGGCGCGTGGATCAAGGCGGCGGAGACGATCACTGTCACTTCTGGAGGCGGCGGTGGCGGAGGAACGGTCGCGGTCACGACGTACCATAACGATGTCACCCGCCAGGGAGCGAACACGGCGGAGACGACTCTCACGCCGTCGAACGTCAATTCCAGTTCGTTCGGGAAACTCGCAACGTATTCAGTGGACGGACAGGTTTATCCGCAACCGCTAATCGTTCCGAATCTGAGCATTAATGGCGGAACGCACAATGTCATGTATGTCGCCACGGAGCACGACAGTGTCTACGCTTTCGACGCCGATGGCGGCGGCACGTTGTGGAGCAAGAGCCTGCTGGGTCCAGGGATGAACCCCGCTTCGAGCAGCGACACGGAAGGAGTGTCGCCGGAGATTGGCGTGCTCTCTACGCCCGTCATCGACCGTAACAGCGGGACCATTTACCTAGTGGCGATGGTCAACAACAGCGGCAACCAGTTCTGGTTGCATGCACTGGATATCACCAACGGCGGCGAGAAATTCGGAGGACCGGTACGTATCAATCCAACCGTTTCGGGCACCGGATATGGCAACAACGGCGGGAAAATCTCGCTGGAAGGCGGCTGCTACCAGCGTACCGGATTGGCACTAGCAAATGGCAACGTGTATGTCGGGTTCGGTCACTGCTCGCACGGATGGGTGGTCGCCTACAACGCCTCAACGCTTGCACAGGCCGCGGTCTTCAATTCCAGTCCTAACGGTAAGGGAGCTGCGATTTGGAGTGCTGGCGGCGCTCCGGCGATTGACTCATCCGGAAACTTGTTCCTCGAAACGGGGGTCGACGCGGACAGCACTGTTAACAGCGGGTACAGCGATGCGTTTATGAAGCTGTCCCCCAGCCTAGCGGTATTGGACTTCTTCATTCCGTCCAACAACGCGTTCCTCACTCAGAACGATGCGGACCTGGGCAGCGGTTCTCCCATCATCCTCCCCGACAATTCGTCCTCGCATCCTCACGAATTGATCGGAGCGGGCAAAGATGGCCGAATCTTCATTGTGAACCGCGACAACATGGGCGGATTCAATTCCAGTGCCAACAATGTTGTACAGATTGTTCAGAGCGGCGTTCGTCAGTTCGACAACTTCTTCGATACGCCGGCGTACTGGAACGGGAACATTTATTACCACGCGGAGGGAGATGTGTTGCGCCAGTTCCACTGGAGCAACGGTCTGCTTTCGACATCACCATCTGCGGTTGGAACCGTGGTCTACGGAACTCATGGTGCCACGCCGTCGGTTTCGTCCAACGGCACTTCAAACGGAATTGTGTGGGAGTTGCAGGTTGACGGGCAGACGACCAATCCGGCGATCCTCCACGCTTACGACGCGAACAATGTCGGAACTGAGCTTTACAGCAGCAACGACAATGCTGGCCGCGATGCTGCCGGACCCGCAGTGAAATTCACGGTCCCGACGATCGCTAATGGCAAGGTCTACGTGCCCGCAGGACACCAGGTGAACATCTACGGGCTGCTGAACTAAAACGGCGTTCAATGTGTGGACCCCACCCTAGCTGAAAGAAGGCTAGGATGGGGCACCCACCGCTATTACAACTCGTGGACCAGATCGGCGAGAGGCCGGCGCGTGGTTCGTTCCGGATTTTCATCCGCGTATCCGATGGCCAGAATCGCCATGGGACGGACGCCCTCAGGCGCGCCGATTACTTCCGCAACGCGGGTAGGATCGAATGCCCCAACCCAACACGCTCCCAGTCCCAGTGCCGTTACCGCCAGCATGGCTTGCGTCGTGGCGATGCTTGCATCCTGCATCGCGCAGCTATCGGCGCCAGGATATTGGCAGCGTTCGGCGTGCGTGCAGAAGATAAGAAGCAGCGGCGCTTTGGCGATCCATGCCATATCCCAAGTGGTGCGCGCGAGCGCGTCACGCATCGCCTGTTTCGTCGTTACGTAGATTTCGTATGCTTGAAAGTTCCCTGCAGAGGGCGCCCGATTTGCTGCGTTCAGAATGGCTTCTAACTTATCGGGCTCAATAGGACGTGATTGATACTTCCGGATGGACTGCCGCTTCTCCACTACTTCGAAATATTCCATTGATTATGACTTTCGACTGCTCATTTGATACCTAACTCCTTTGCCAAATCTCTCCAGCGTGCATCCACGCGTGCTTTGGTTTCCTTGTCCATGGTGACCTCGTCAGGCCATGGCCGCGTAAAGCCCTCGGTGGGCCACTTGCGCGTGGCATCAATGCCCATCTTCGATCCGAAATCGGGCAGTCGCGAGGCGTGATCGAGTGAATCGACGGGCCCAAGCGTGAACTGTATGTCGCGCTCCGGATCGATATTGTTCGCAGTTCGCAGCACGACTTCATCGATGTCGTGCACATTCACGTCTTCGTCTACGACGATGATGCACTTGGTGAACATGGCCTGGCCCAGGGACCAGATGGCATGCATTACTTTGCGGGCCTGCCCCGGATAGGACTTGCGGATCGAGACAATCATCAGGTTGTGGAACACAGCCTCGATCGGCAAGTTAACGTCCACGAGTTCAGGGATCGACACGCGCATCATGGGCAGGAAAATCCGCTCTACGGCTTTGCCCATATACGCGTCTTCCATGGGCGGCTTCCCTACGATAGTGGTCGCGTAAATCGGATCCTTGCGGCTGGTGATGCACGTAATGTGAAACACCGGATACAGATCTTCGAGTGAATAGAAACCTGTGTGGTCCCCGAACGGACCCTCGGTCCTGAGCTCCTCCAGGTTCACATAGCCTTCGAGCACAATCTCGGAGTTAGCGGGGACTTCCAGATCGACGGTCTCGCACTTCACCAACTCGACTGGTTTCTGACGAAGGAAGCCGGCAACCATATATTCCTCAACGTCGGGCGGAGATGGCACAATCGCGGAAAACGTCACTGCCGGATCGGTCCCGATTGCAACCGCAACTTCCATACGTCCCGAGGGATGTCCCTCGCCGGCCATTCGCGTGCCACCACCGGATCGTGCCATGACATCTACGGAGGAGACTGCATCGCGGTGACCTCCGGCCGCCGCTGCTCGCATCCGTTCGCGATAGTGCTCGGCTGCTACCTTCTGGCGCTGCCAGTGCATACCGGTAGTCTTGCCGTCGTACACCTGCATGCGATACATCCCTACATTGCGCTTCCCTGTTCTCGGATCTCGTGTGATCACGCATGGCAGGGTGATGAAGCGGCCGCCATCTTTTGGCCAGCACTGCAGGACGGGATAGTCCAGAACTGAGAAGTCTCCCCGCCGGATCACCTCTTTGCATGGACCGGTATGTACTTCCTTCGGGAAGAATCTCCCGAGGTCCGCCAGCATGGGCAACATCTTTATTTTGTCCAGCAGTCCGTGGGGGCTCTTCACGTCCATGAAGACGCGTATGCGGTCGGAGATTTCGTCGAAGGAATCGACCTCCAGCGCGAGATTCATACGTCGCACCGAGCCAAACTGGTTGATCAGAACCTTATGGCCTGGATGTCCCTTAAGGTTTTCGAACAGGATTGCCGGACCGCCCGGAGGTACACGCTCGAGTTCCGGAGGGTGCACATTGGCGCGACCCGCCTTGGAGACTCGGTCGGTGATCTCCGCTACCTCCAGAATCGGATCGACTTCGGCGCGCACACGGCGCAACTCCCCGGCACGCTCCAACACCTTGATCCACTCGCGAAGATCGCTATATGCCAAACCTTCCCCCTAGGCCCTAATGGCCGACACGTCTAAGTTGCGGGAGTGAACCATGAATTATAGAGGCTGGTCCCGGGTTTTTGCGGTGATGCGCAACTCTGGTCGTGCTGTTTCACATCCAAGCAACATTATCGACTGCATTTGAGGGCCAAGGGAAATCATGCCTGCCACTTCGGAAAAACAAGTAATTCAGGCGCTTTCGAGCCTGGTGCTGAAACCCCAAACTGCGCAAGGGCCGATCCGTTATTTGGCGACGCTGAGCGAAGCGAATCTGCTCGATGTACGCAGGATGGCCGACTCGCATCACGTGGTTGTGCGTGCGCTCAGCCTCGTGCGAGATCAGGCGTGTGCTCTCGGGTTCCGCACGCTCTCTAATTGGGCGACCCAAATTTTGAACGAAGAACACGCGCGCATCGAAAACGCGGTTGCACACCTCGGACAGATCGTGTCCACACTGGAATCCGCAGGTTGCGCGATTGTCGTCATGAAATCCCTGGACCACTGGCCTGACCTGGGCAATGATCTCGATCTTTACACGACGGCATCAGAAGAGAGCATCCGACGCGTCTTTACGCAGGAACTGGGCGCGCACGTTGAGGCCCGCAGTTGGGGCGACCGCCTCGCCAAGAAATGGAATTTCGCACTGCCGGGTCTGCGCGAATCGGTAGAAGTCCACGTTCAGCGGCTTGGTCAGACTGGCGAACATCGACAGATGGCCGAGCGCTTCGTGGGACGCCATACCATCAAAGAAGTCAATGGATTCCGTTTCCCCGTTCCGGCGCCGGAAGAACGCATCATCGTCGCCACATTGCAGCGCCTGTACCGGCATTTCTATTTCCGCATCTGCGACATTGCGAATACGGCAGCGTTGATCGAATCGGGCACGGTGGATTTCGACGAGTTACAGAAAGCCGCGGAAATTGGCGGGATCTGGCCCGGCGTCTGCACGTATTTGAATGTGGTCTCCGACTACGTCGCCCAGTATCGCGGAATTGGAATGCCTCTTCCTGCGCACGTAAAGTCAGCCGCCTTATTCGGTGGGGAGAAGGTTTCCGCCGAAAAGCTATTCCTGCGCGTGCCCATCCTTCCGCAGGGGGCTTCGCTGTATACGCGCCAAGTCACGCATACGGCGTTGCGCGGAGACGTCGCGGGTACGCTGCGGCTCTCACTGTTACCTCCTTTGGCGTCTGCGGCCGCTATCGCGTATCGCGTGACGGGAAGCGACAAAGGAATCTGGTAGATGTCGTCCGTAGAAAAAGAAAGCCGCCTCTTGGGAGGCGGCTTTTGGCCAGAGGAACGACGGAACTAACGAACCAGTTTCTTCTTCACGAGTCCAGCAAGCCCGATCAGTCCAGTGCCCAGCATCAGCATGCTGGAAGGCTCTGGTACCGCCGTGATCAAGTATTCCTGGGCGGAACCGGTTCCGCTGTCCGTCGGAGTGACAATTCGATAATTCGAGAAGTTCATTCCATAGAAATTGTTGCTTGCTGCAGTGCTCGCTGCCGTTAGCCAATAGGCCGAACCATCGAGCGTACTCGTTTTCGGCTGTACTGGAACTCCCGGGGTAAAGATTGACCATACCGCGAAGTTGATGTCGCCTACTTCACTGGCGCCGGCGCTCGGAATCTGCGAGAGCAACCACGCAGCTTCCTCATAGTTTTGAAGACCTTGGCTGCCAAAACGGGCTGACTGGTATTGGGAGAAGTTGTAGATGTTCGCCGTCCAGTTTTCGCCGATCCACACCTCGTGGCTGTAGTCATCGCAGATCGCCGCATAGCTAGTGCCGTTGATGTTCAAGGTATACGGATACACGTAAACCCCACCCTGGTTCGCCGGACCCGCTCCGGTCAACGTAACCGAATCGGCTAGAGCCGTACCCACGAGAATTACCGCACAAATCAGACCCAACGCAATTAGTCGTACTTTCAAGGGCCCCCCTTGGCATCGCAACTGTTCTTCTACTCTGCATGGCGACTTCCAAAAGGCCTATTTCTGATGTCCCACAAAACGAGCTACTTAGCTCAGGTAATCAGCGGTGGGATTACCAAGCAGAAGTGCAAGAGCTTGCACATCCGGTTACGAATGTTTCTGCTTTGTTAAAAAGAGTTATCGGCGTGGATTGCCTTCGATTCTCAGCTGATGATCAGCGCTGCCGCCCCAAGAGTCAGCCCGTACATTCATCCGGAAGCCATCCCAAGACGCTCGGCGGAGAGTGCAACTGTTTGCACATATTTCGGTAATCCAGAAGACGGTGGTCTAGGTGATGAGGCCGATGCAAGCCGGTAATAGAAAACAACTTAGTTAGGCGCAGGCGCATTTCAAGAAACGGCTTCAGTGTGGCTACAGGAGTGCAACTAGGAGGCTAACTCACTTCAATCTGAGGTCTGAATGCACGGATTTTCACTTCGTTACGTAATTCTTCTGCTCTTGGTTGTCGCGATCAGCTTGATGGCGCCTGCGGCGTGGGCAGATTCCATCACTCTGCCAGGGACCCCCTGCACGGGAACCTCCTGCGCAACGAACGGTTTCGAGATCACGTACGGTGTGGTCTCAGGTGGGTCGCTGAACGGCACGACCTATGACTACACAATGAGCTTTGACTTTCTGAATAATAGCGGCTCTGCCGGCTACATTCAGAGTATGTCATTAACCGCACTGGGCGGGTCAATAACAAGTGTTTCGCAAGTAGTTGCAGATCCGAGCTTGTCCAGTGGCCTTACTGCAAGCGCGACTGGCAACTCGTCTGGCAATAATGGAAGCGGCAACTGCACTGGAAACACGCAAGGCGCTTTGTGCGTGGTAATCGCGCCTACGAGCGGCGGCGGCGTGTTCCTCGGCAATGGCGCCTCCCAGTTGTTCACTGTTTACCTTGACGACCCAACGGGATCGATTCTTTCGTCGTGGAACTACAAGGCGAACATCACGAACACCGCGGGAAAGACAGTTGTCGCTCTGAGCGGAACCTCGTCCGACACGCCGACGAGCGTTCCTGAGCCGGCCACCTTCAGCATGCTGGGTACCGGCCTGGCTGGTCTTTTGGGATTTTCACGTAAGCTTCGCGGGAAGTAGTTCGTAGATCTAAAGCAGTTCTAACCACGTCCGGCTCAATTACGGGCCGGACTTTTTTTGACAGCGAAAAAGGCCTAAGGGTATGGATAGCCCTTGGCCAGCACCTCTGCCAGCCGGGCATCCAGGCCATAAATGTCCGGGTAGAAAAACACCTGTCCACCGTCCTGAACGACAGCAGTCCCGTAGAGGAGCAGCACCGGAATCGGTATCGCCAGATTTACTCGCGTGTTGTCGGGCCCAGTATCCATAGCCTCCTTGACGCGTGCCGGATTCCAGCCCGGATTCTTGCGCAGGACCCATTGAGCCAGCTCCGCCGGTTTCTCCACGTGGATGCATCCGTGACTGAAGTCGCGGCGTGCGGCCGAGAACATGTCGTCCGAAAGATCGGTGTCATGCAGATAGACGCTGTATTGGTTGGGAAAGATAAATTTGACTAAGCCGAGCGCATTGCCAGCTCCGGGTTTCTGACGCAGGCGCGCCGTGCCTGCTTCCAGTTGCCGGAGAACCGCAGGAGTCGCCGTCGTATCCGTCAGAACCTTCCCATTCGCGCCGACTACTTCGAAATGATTGAAGCTGATATAGCCGGGGTCGTCGGCAATCTCCTGCACTAATTCTTTCTTCTGAATTTTCGGCGGCACGTCCCAGTAAGGACGGAATACGACATACTCCATATTGCTTTCGAAAATTGGCGTTTCGGTCTCGTATGCCTCGCCAACATTCACCTTCATGGAAAGAGCAACCTTGCCGCTCTCATCGAAGGCGCGCAGCCTGAATTCCGGTACATTCACGACAATCGGAGGTTGCGAAAACGTATACGGCAGCCAGCGCCATCGTTCCATGGTGAGTTGCAATTGTTCCACGCGTTTGCTCAGCGGTGTGTTGAGCGCCTCCAACGTTTCCTGATCGATCAAGCCGTAAGTGCCGATGCCATGCCGCATCTGGAACTGTTGGACACCCGTGATCAGCGGTTCCTCGTACTTGTTCAAATCTGCCGGAACGTCCACACCTGGAGGCAGATCCCCCAGTGTCAGAAGAAGTCTCGCCAGCTGTGCTGCCCCTGGATAGCTTGTCCCAGGAAGCAAAATGCCGGCCGGTGCCGGTAATGGCCGGTCATTGTATCGCTTTGTGAGTTGAAGATATTGTGCGAGCGCGGCTTTCAGTCTCCTGTATCCATCGAACGGCGGTTCGATCGCCTCAATTTGAGCTTCGATATCGCTGCCGTTGATGAGGCGTTCTCGAAAGAACTGCACCAGGTCCAGCTTCTTGGGTCCGATGTTAAGGCCAAACTTGAAGTGTTGCGGATTGATTCTCCCGATGCGCAGGTCGGAGACGTAACGCATAACGCATACCGAGAGCGCCACATCGAACCCCGCCTGTTTTGCGGCGGACGCCCCTGGGAGCGTCTGTATGCGTTCGCTCCAACGCGATGCGTCGTAGTCCTCAGGATTGAGCCCTTCCAACTCTGCCTTGTTTAAAGCCTCCATGAGTTGCAGGGCTGCCGGTGTTGGCTGTCCATTTCGAATCCACACCGGCGCGTAGCGTGGTCGATAAAAGCGCTCAAGAATGGTTCGATAGTCCGAGAAATTTGGCCAACGCAATTCGCCTAGCTTGCCGGCGGAAACGATCTTGCGTATCTCGGCAGCATTCGCGGTCGCGGGTTGTGCCCAGCAAGGTACTCCCGCGGCGAGCAACAGAGTCACCAAAGTTATTCGTTTAAGCAGAACCAAGCGCACCGAGAGAACTCCGTGGGATGTGATACGCAGTTATACACGTATTCGGTAATCCGTAACTTACAAGGGATGAATGCGGCACGAAAAGGAGCTCCGCCGCGCCAACAAAGCTAGAGTTGAATTCCAAGCGAGGGATGGAATCCGCGCTGTTCTGTTGGATCGAAACAATCGCTGCGATCAGGATTTCCCAGTCAGCATGTTTGCGAGAGCCTGCAAGTCTGGAGCGACTATCGCCGGCGTTGGCGCAAGAGGAAACAACACCTTTCCCGGCCTGGCGATGAAGGCTGCCATCCAACCGGCATTCATGGCGCCGAAGACGTCCCATGCGTGAGCGGCAATCAGGCACGCCTGGCTCGCGTGAACCTTCAATTGCTCGGCGGCAAATGCATATACTCGACGGTCAGGCTTGAAGCGCTGCACCGCGTCTACTGAGATCGATTGCTCAAAGTAGGTTTCCAGGCCGGAATTCTTGAGCTGGTCGCGAATCATTGACGGGCTCGAATTAGTCAGCGTCGCCATTCGAAAGCCAGCGTTTTTCAGTTGACCGAGCGCGTCGGAGACTTCCGAATGCGCAGGCAACGACACAAGGCCTCGTAGCACACCTTCTTCGGCCTCTGGTAAAAGCTGAACGTTACGGGCTTGAGCCAGCATCTGGAGCGCCGCTCGTCCAAGCGTCCTAAAGTCCGAGTAACGCTCGGTGATGGTCACAACTAACGAGTACTGCAGCATCAGGCTGAACCATTCTTTCAGAGCGGCCTCTTCCCCGAACAAGCGCTGAAACTGCGGCTTCAGCGCTGCTAGATCCAGCAGGGTCTCGTTCACGTCAAATACTAAGACTTCAGGTCTCTGCCCTGATTTCGACATCACTTCCCTCGCGGTTCAGCACGTTGAGGTGCTTACAATTATCTTGAGGTTGGGCTCTAAAACCGGGAAAAGTACAATGCGATGGCTCAATGGAGCGGGGTACGGGACTCGAACCCGTTTCGCTGGCTTGGGAAGCCAGGGCACAACCCATATACCAACCCCGCGGTCGGGTTGAGTGTAACACCGTCGAGAATTCACCCGCAATTCGATCACTAGGCTGATAATTTCGCGGCATTCACGCGCTCAATGCCTTCATCTGGAAAGAACACGCCGAACGTGGTTCCGCAGCCTGCGCGGCTGTGCACATGTATGTTCGCGCCATGACGGTCGAGGATCTCGCGGGACACCCACAGACCCAAGCCCGTTCCACCTTCCCCCTTCGTGGTGACGAATGGTTCGAACAATTTCTTGCGAATGTTAGGCAGTATCCCTGCTCCGGTGTCTGCGATAGAGACCCAAATGCCGCGGCCCGAACTGTTGGACCAGTCTTTGCCTTCGCGCACTGTGAGCCAGAGCTTGCCATCGCGCTGCATGGAATCGATCGCATTGCTCACCAGGTTCGTGAAGACCTGCTGTATTTCCCCGACCAGGCAATTCAAAGTCGCGTTCTCATCGAACCGGCGGACGACCTTAATATTCTTTTGCTTCAGTTGCGAGTCAAACAGCAACAGAACCGAATCGAAGATATCGAGCACCCGTATACGGGACGCGGAACTGGATTGCCGGTAGAAGCGCAGTGTCTTGTTCGCAATCTGCGAGAGCCTCGACAGCTCGCGTTCGGCAGCTTCCAAGAAAGCACGCGCCTGTGGGGATATCGTCGCGTCATTCCTGGCGATGTAAACCAGATTTGTGACGGCTTCCAGCGGGTTGTTGATCTCATGTGCGATGCTTGCTGCCATTCGTCCGGCAACCGCCAGCTTTTCTGCCTTACGGAGCGCGTCCTCAGCCTTCTTTGACTCAGAAATCTCACGCGAATAAAAGGCAATGCCGTCCTCAGGCACCGGATATACGCGATTCATGTAATACGCTGACCAGGGCTGGAAGAAGAACTCAAACTCCACCGGAATTCGTTCCTCCATCGCTGTCCGAAATTGGCGCTCGAGTTCCGTTCCGCGCACTTCTGGGTAGAGTTCCCAGAGGCTTTTCCCAACAACGTCTTCCCGCGAAAACCTGCCTAGCTCGACCGCTGCCGAATTGACGTACTGAATGCGCCAGCTCGAATCGATCAGCCAAAAACCATCGCTGATGTTTTCCAGCGCTGCGAGCGCCTGTCGCTTAGCCTCCTCCATCTCCGTTCGTAACTGCGCCTGGATTTCATATGCCTGCCGTCGATAGCGCGCGATCTTGATATGAGAATGGACCCGCGCAATCAGTTCCCTGGCCGTGAAAGGTTTTACGACATAGTCATCCGCTCCGGCCTCCATGCCTTCAATTGCCGGCTCTTCACCGGCACGGGCGGAAACCAATATCAAAGGAATTGTCGCGGTCGAGGGTTCCTGACGAAGCGCCGTGAGCAGCTGCAAACCGTCCATCTCCGGCATCATTACATCGGAAACAACCAGATCTGGCAGACTCACCTTGGCGCGTTCGAAAGCGACTCTGCCATTGGGCGCGGTTTCCACCTGAAACTCCGGACTCAATAACTCCTGTAAGTAGTCCCGCATGTCGCGGTTGTCGTCGACGACCAGGAGCCGTGGAGTCTCTTCCCCGGCTTCACGCTTTGCGGTCCCCACGCGTGTCGGAGCATGAAGTTCGGTCGCGTGCTCAACCGAATCGCTTAACTGCACCGTATGTCCCGGAAGCCAACTCATGGCCTCTTGCACATAAAAAGCAGCTCCCGGGGACACCTGTCTGCGAACGCTAGTGTCAGAAACCCGATCCGTTGCTAAATGATGGTGGCCAAGTGGCAGGCGAACGCGAAACGTTGTGCCCTCATGCAGCGTGCTTTCCACATCAATGGAACCGCCGTGCATGCGTACAAGTTCGGAAACCAGTGCCAGGCCGATGCCGCTGCCTTCGTGCGTACGCCGTCGTGCGCCTTCAATTCGCCGGAAACGTTCGAATAGATGCGGTAACTCTCCTGCTGGAATTCCTGTGCCTGTGTCGGAAACACTGAGGACTGCCTGTCCATCCGTCTGCGCCACCAGCACTCGAATCTCCCCGTCGAAGGTCGACTTGAGCGCGTTGGAAAGAAGATTGAAAACGATTTTCTCCCACATCTCGCGGTCGACATAAACAGGCTCCGTCAGCGGGTCGCACTCGACAAGCAGTTTCAGACCGGCGTGTTCCGTTGCCGAGCGAAACATGCTTGAGAGTTCCTCGGTGACGGCTGCCAAGTCTGTCGGCTCATACTTTGCTTGAACTCGGCCTGCCTCGATGCGCGAAAAATCGAGAAGCGTATTCACCAGCTTCAGAAGACGCAGAGAATTGCGATGGACCAGATCTAACCGCTGGGCGTGAGCTATCGGCATCGGTTGAGTCCGGTCACGGATCATGTCCTCAACAGGACCGAGCATCAGCGTCAGTGGAGTCCGGAACTCGTGGCTCACATTGCTAAAGAAGAGTGTCTTGGCGCGATCGATTTCCGCCAGCGCCTCCGCCCGTTGCCTCTCCTCCTCGTAAGCGTGCGCGTTCGCGATGCTTGCGGAGATCTGGCCTGCCACCAGCTTCAAGAAGCCTCGGTAGGCGTCATTCAATTGTCTATACGGATTCAGTCCCACAACGAGAGCGCCTGATCGTCCGGTTGGACCTGACGGAGCAATGGGAACAATGGCTGCGGTATGTGGTGACCTGCCCCAGCTTTGGCTCGGTAGATCACAGAAGCGTTCGTCGATTCCGGGCACTGAGGTAATGTCGTGCTGTGTGAGGACGTCTGCCAGGGGCCAAGTCGAGACATCCTCTAATGGGACACTCAGCGGAGATGCCGGCAGCCCAACTTCAATACCGCTCGCGCCTGCTAGAACGAATGTTTTCTTTGATGAATCAAAGACGTAGATCAGCGCGAAGCACAAATCCCTGGGGTCGGTAGCCAGGCTCTCCGCGCTGACTTGACACGCTTCTTGCCAGGTGCGTGCATCGGCAGCACGTGCAGCGAGTTCATGCAGCAACGCGAGTTGGCGTTCGCCGATAACCGTATCCGTGGTCTGCTGGACTGCGGTAAAAACGCCGGCCACTTGGCCCTGTTCGTCAAAAACCGGACTGTAGGAAAAGGTGTGGTAGGTTTCCTCTGGATAGCCGTATCTTTCCAGGAAAAGCAGCAGGTCAGTCGACCATGTTGCTTCGCCTGTCCGCATGACGTTCTCCAACATCGGGCCGATCACGGGCCAGATCTCGGCCCACACAACCCGCCCCGGCTTTCCCAATGCCCACGGATGCTTGCGCTGAAGAGTCTGGCGATACGCATCGTTGTAGAGCATTACGAATTCCGGACCCCACCATAAGAAAAGTTCGAAGCGGGAGTGCAGGCAGATGCTCACTGCCGTTCGCAGGCTCTGCGGCCACGAACTTACTGGGCCAAGTGGAGTCTGAGACCAGTCGATGGCCTCCATCAGGGCGCCGACTTCGCCACCTCCGGCGAACAGCGCTTCTGTATTGGAAGAACCGGCCTTTTGTGCTTCTTGCACCTTTTTGCCTCGACACACAAGCGGTATCAGTTTTGCAACTTCACAGCTTGTAACTTCTTCTTTTTCTATTCGGAAATCCGGGCGCCGCACCGTTCGCCCACAACTGAGATGCGGTAAAAGGGATGCATCGTAGAGCGTACCAAGCGATAAAACGACCAACTACCGAAAGAAACGGAAGTTGAGAGATGCGCAATTATGGCTCAGGGTTGCTCAAGAACTCACGGATGGTGCCATTCATCGCGGGGGTTGCGGGGTGCGCATGAAGAAATGAGGCTTGTCTATCCCGGCTGGAACCGCCACATCGAAGAACCCCACCATCATCTCGTCGCGCGTCTGATCGCCCCACTTCACCATCGCATCCGGATCCGGGTTGTGCGGATTCTTATCGGAATTGTCGAACCACGCGACCGCCTGCAATACGGTTCCCGCCTTCAAAGGTAGCGGCTCGGCGAGTCGATAACTAAGCTGCCAGTGGAAGTTGTAGTTCACGCGCAGGAGTGTCTCTATGCTTCCGTCCGGGGGGACGATCTCGTAATCGAAGCGCTTTCCCCGGAGATGCATATGAGGAAAGAAGTTGAGCAGCGTTGCGTCGTTCGGCAACGTCCCGTGCACTTCCACCCGAAAGTTGTCGGCGTGCGGCGGGATCAAAAAGCTGCTGTTCGTCAGCTGTAGTGTCAGTACACGCTGCTTCACCGGAACCTTCGAGAACACGATACCTGCCGCAGTCTGGTCCGTTCCCGCATGACCGTTGGTCGTGTAATGCATCTGGAAAACCAGATCCGATTCTGCCGGAATGAACTTTGCCATGCCGTCCCTCCACTCGTCCGGCGAACTTCCCGGCGCGTACACCAGCATCATGTCGGTGTCGGTCCAATGTGCGTTTCGCCGTTGCACCGGATCGCTGAGATCGTTTCCCGTAAATGGCACGCCCACAGGAGCACCGCGCAACCACTTCGAATCCGGCGGCCGGATATACACCACCGCATGATGCACGTACTCCGGTGAAGATGGTCTGATCTGTGACATCTGCACCCAGCGATCCGTGGTGAAGCCCGTAGGAACGATTTCGTAGGTGTAGTCGACTTCCCCTTGTGCCGGAATCGGCACTGGCTTCGGCATTCGGATCACCGCGTCAGGCTGCGGAATATTCCATCCCGCTGACCACTTTTTCGCCGGAGGCGCGTCATGTGGATCGCCCCCAGGAGCACCTGCATCCGCCCATGCCGCAAGGGTCGCAATCTGTTCGGGCGTGAGCGAGGGATCATCAGCCCACTTGCCGAAGCGCGGATCGGCAAACCAGGGGGGCATGTTCTTTGACTGTGCAGCTTTCTTGATTGCCTGTGCCCAGGGCTTCGTCTCTTTGTAGCTGACCAGCGAGAAGGGCGCGATTTCGCCAGGCCGGTGGCAGGTCTGGCAATGCTCCTGAAGGATGGGAACAACGTCGCGGTAGAACGTGGGCGGCGAACTTACTTTCTGCGGAGAGTCCGCCGCCACAAACAGAAGAATTGAAACTAGAGCCGCCAGGATGCAGCCCGCATTCAGCGAGAACCGCAACCTCATGTCTATATCACCACTTCAACAACACGACCTCGGAGCAGAATCCAGGTCCCATGGCGGCGAGAATGCTGTAAGTGCCGGGCTCGCCGCGGCGATTCATCAGGAAATCTTCCAAGACGCACAACACCGACGCCGAAGACAGATTCCCTACGCGTCGCAAACATTCCCATGAGGCTTCCAATGCGCTGCTTGGCAA
>CAZBCQ010000018.1:0-38774 GCA_964490255.1 uncultured Terriglobales bacterium
AATCCGGCTGCAGTCGTTCCAGTCTCCCATGCTCGCACCCGATGTGCTTGTCAAAGCAATTCATAGCGGCCCATGATTTGTGAGTAGCGCGGATTGCGAATCTTGACCCACGAGTTCTCGCGGTTGGGCATGAGGTACGCCCCGTGTTTGTGTTTCGCGACGATGCCTTCGAGATCACGTTCGCAGGCCAACTGGAACAGCCCTAACCTCTGTTAATTCAGAGAACGCACAGAACTCGGGAGGAGTAGTACAAAATCGCATGTGCTGCTGCGGTCGGCACACGTCAAGATACCTCTTCGTACGATCTTTGTAGCCTCGCTGTCAGGGAAAACAACATTGTATTTGGCCGCAGTGAGAGCCGGGAATGCGCCGCTCAGCTGTTTGTCTCCAGAGATAAATTTGATCTCGTCAACACTGCCTCCGGGAACAAACGAGAGGAAGAACTCCGCAGATGTTTTACTGGTAGGGCGCGTGGTCAAGTGCACCATTGTTGTACGCTGCCGCGAAATCTCGTCGCGCTCTTTGACAACGAAGGCATCCGCCTCCCGTTCGCCGCCGACCATGGAAACAAGACGGCTACGAGTTTCTGCGGGCGGACTCAAAGCGGCGATGGCTTGTGCATAAAACTTTGCAGCCATCTTCTTGTCGCCCTTCTTCTCGAATAGTTGCCCGAGGTGATCTGCAATCGCTGCGTGCTGGTCAAGATTCCACGCTGCGTAGAGGTATTTCTCCGCTTGCTCGAGATTCCCTTGCTTGAAATATATCCACCCCAAAGTATCCCAAGACGCCCCGAGCAGGTTCACGAGATAGAGCTGTTGGAGCTGAAGGTCTTTCAGATGCACGTCGCGGAGCAGACCATCGAGCGAAGACACGGCAGCCTCAGCGAATTGCCTCGCCTGGTCAAGTCGTTCACCGTTTTCCGCAAGTATGTACGCTACCGCATTGAGTCGCTCTGGCGAGGGAGCGATCTGCACAGCCTTCTCCAGAGCTGTGACGCCCTTCTCGTTTTGCCCAATTCCGAGATATGCCTGTCCAAGGGCTAGCTGTGTGGGCGCATCATTTTCGGAAATAGCTGCCGCGGCCTCCAGTTCATGCACAGCTTCAGCGTACTTTTTTTGACTGACTAGCAGAATCCCCAGATTGGAGTGCGCCCACCGGTCCTGCGGGTTGATCTCGATCTGCTTTTCGAACGCCTTGCGAGCTTCCTCTTGCTTACCCTGAATCCTCAGGGCTCGGCCGAGGTTGTTGTATGCGTACGGGTCATTCTGATTAATCTGGATCTGTTTATTGAAAGCCGAGACCGCGTCGTCGTACCGCATCAGGCCCATGTAGGCAAGTCCGAGATTGTTCCACGCCCATTTATTCTTTGGATCGGCCTTGACTGCCTTCTCAAACAGTTCGGCCGCCATGCTGTACTTAGATGCAGTAAGAGCCGTTCTCCCCGAGTTGTTCAGAGTGTCCGCCTCGTCTGATTTCAGTCCAGCCACAATTGGTTTGCCATTTGCGTCCACAGCGGTGAGGCTTATCCAGAAACCCTCGTCGTCAGAGACGGCTTTCCGAAACTTGAGATACCCATCCCATTGCGAGAGCGGCACTTTGGCTTGCTTGATTACGAGGCGTCGCACGGCAGTTAGCACGCCTTTCTCGGTTCCGTATTCCGCGTGGTACTCCGCGTAATCGGTGACGAGGTCTACCCTGGTGGGAGGTGTGAACGTGTAGCCCGCTGGCAATTCGATCCGCGCACGGTAAACCACATCGCCGGGAGCTCCGAGCAACAGGGGTTCACTCGGCTTCGAGCTCTCACCATCTGCCGCTTCGATCCCAAATGGCGGCAGTGGCGGCGTCATCCGGCGGTTCGGCCAATCCCCAAAATCTTTGCGCGTGTAGTCATAAGAAAACTGGAAAGGCTGTTCGGTGTCTTCGGGCGCGGAGGCTGTTACGGCAGATACCTCCCCAGCGAAGCCCGACGCGTACGATAACCGCTGTACCAAGTCCTTCCATTGTGCTGGGGAAGTTGCGCGGAAGCCGAACCGAAACAGGACCTCGACATCCCCACGCGCACTGCGTTCGACGTGTCCTTGGAACGTCCCGTCGGTCCCAAGTTTGCCTTTAATAACGAAGCTTTGCACACTTGGAAAGGGCGGCTCTGCCGGAGTGGTCATTAAAACCGGCGTCTTATCTGTCGGCATCACCAGTGCTTGCTTGTCACGAAGATTGGCGGTAAGTAGGCCAAAAGGAGCTATCTCAGGCGTGGTATCAAGCCATAGCAGCGAATTGCCACGCGCTACAACAGTGATGAGATGGTCGAACTGTGCCGGAGAAGGGACATCTGGCGTGACGTTTCGGCTGCTGCTGATTAGTGCCGGCCAGGCATCGTATCCCGAAGCTTTCAGGAGAGCCGCCAGCAAAGTATGTTTATCCTTGCAATCTCCATACTCGTTGTCGAGTACCTCGTCGGCGCGATGCGGCTCATAACGTCCAGTGCCGAAGGACAGCGACACATAGTGGAAGCGAGTCGCAACGAAGTTGTACAAGCTTCGGATCTTCTGATCGTCGGATACCAATCCTTTCGTCAGTTCGTCTGCTTTCGAGCGAATGGCCGGACTGACTACAACTTGAGCTGATTGCACACCGCGGTACCAACTGCCGACCTCGTCCCATGTATGAAAGGTAGTGAGCTGGACTGAAGGTGGTGGCTCGGGTTTCGACCCCCGAGTACTGCTGGCGTCCTGCCGTTTCAGATTGTCGACATGCCAGCTGTAAACGCGTCGATCGCCGTCATCTTTGACCTTCGGGTCGCTCTCCGGACTGGCAACTTTCACATACTTGTTCCGGGGCACACTGACTTCCAGTTCCTCATCCTTGACAATGAGATTCTTTTGAAATGAGTACGCGAACCAGAACTGCCCCGGCACCTCAGCTTTTACGATGCGGTATCGGACTGAATATTCCAGCACATCCCCCATGTTGAGGGCTTTGACGGCCACATGCTTTTCGCGAATGTCGCTGTACAGCGGAGCAATGCGCGTTACGTCGCTCGGCATGTCCTGAATGTTGTAAGCCGGCGTAACCACTACCGTACCGTCAGGCTTTCGCACACGCACGTATCCGACATCCACGGTCTCGTTTGCGCTGGTATAAGAAAAAGCGAGTACCGCTAATTGCTGGACGCCGGCAGCGGCTTGCACGCGAATCACTGCCGTGGTTTCACGCGCGCCTGTCCCATCCAACTCCCAGGTTGCGCGCGTAATATAGCGGTCGACAACGATGGCCTCTTGGGAGGAATCGTTTGTGGTGGTCTGCTTATCGGTAGCTGAGGACTGTGCAAGGGATGCAATTGCGGAAAAGGTGACCAGGAGAGCAGACACAACCGTCAAACGGATACGAATACGCATTTTCCAGAGCTCGATTCAGCCGAAACATACCATAGAATCGCGCTCGAACTCATCCCTAGGACAACTATTCCGGCACTCTTGCGGGCAGGCAAGCTACACCTCATCGGCTCGAAAAAAAGCTGCTCTACCTGTGCACGACTTGTGGCGAACGGAAGGCAAAAGTCTTATCCTCGCGAAATGGATTCCAACCGTTACTCTGCACTCTGCGCCGAGTTGTACAAATCGGCTACTCCAACGGTGAGGTCGTCGGTTCTTGTTTCGCGAACCAAAAGCAAGCCGAAGAGCGTAACAAGGGCTGAGGCTGTCAAATAAAAGCCAACGTATTGAAGGCCGTAGTTTTTGCCGAGCCATGTCGCGATGTACGGAGCGAGTGACGCACCCAGAATACCCGCGATGCTGAAGGCGAGCGAGCTGCCGGTGTAGCGAACTGCTGTGGGAAACAGTTCCGAGACAACGGTGCCAAGAGGTCCGTATGTAAGGCCCATGAGCGTCAATCCCAACGCCATCATGATGACAACTCCTGTGGTCCCCGCAACGAAGAGCCGGGCGAGCACAAGTCCGAAGATAGCGATGAGCACTGTGACTCCCATCATCACAGGACGACGGCCGCGCTCTGCGAGCAGTGCGGAAATTGGAATCGTGAGGGCGAAGAACAAAATGCCGAATAGTTGGATGAGCAGGAATGTCGCGCGAGTGTAGTGCAGCACCGTCGTTCCCCAGGAGAGCGCGAATACGGTCATCAAGTAAAAGAGGACGAACGTTGCGAGACAAACGAGGATGCCGGCCACCAGCGTGCGCATGTGTCGACGGAAAACGGTCACCATGGGAACGCTGACTTGTTCAGCCCGATGGAGAGCGGCCTGGAAGACTGGTGTTTCGGTGATCGTCAATCGAACGTAGAGACCAAGCAGCACCAGGACAGAACTGGCGAGGAACGGAAGTCGCCAGCCAAACGCGAAGAACTGCTTATCCGTGAGCCATCGCGAAAGTAAGAGAAACGTTGCACCGGAGAACAGGAAGCCGATGGGAGCTCCGAGTTGCGGGAACATTCCGTAGATCGCGCGCCTGTTGGGCGGCGCGTTTTCGACCGCGAGCAGCACTGCGCCACCCCATTCGCCGCCTAGTCCAATGCCTTGTCCAAAGCGGCACAGCGCGAGCAACAGTGGCGCGGCGATGCCTATCGTGCTGTACGTGGGCAATGCGCCGATCGCGCATGTGGATACACCCATGGTGGCGAGTGCGAGTACGAGAGTTTTCTTACGTCCGATGCGGTCACCGAAATGGCCGAAGAGCGCAGAGCCGATGGGGCGCGCCAGGAAAGCGATTCCGAACGTCGCGAGCGAGGCCAACGTCGACGAAGCTGGATCCGATGCCGGGAAAAACAGTTGCGGGAACACGAGCACCGCTGCGGTTGCGTAAATGTAAAAATCGAAGAACTCGATCGTAGTTCCCACCAGGCTAGCGAACAGCACTTGGCGTGGCGTGTTGATATTCTTCCGCGTCGTCGCGATTGTCATCGGTACTGAAGTTGGATATCGATCAGAATGGAAGCCGTGAGCTAAGTGTACAGGAGCAGAAAAGAGAAACCCGCACCGACGCGAACTTTATGCCCACGGAGCTTCAGCCCACTCTCAGAAGGTCACTTCCAGAACCACCGGGTGGTCCGGAACTGCAACGTTAATTTGCTGCGTGTTCTGCACTGTCTGACTTGCAGCCGCGGAGTTCATCGGGAAATAAACATTGATGTTCTTCGGCGGGTTGGTGAATGAGATGGCCATCGGTTCAGCCGCATTGCTGATGTCCTGTTTTGCCTCGACATCGAAGCTCGAAATCTCTTGCCACAGGATCAGATAAAATCTGCCATCTCGTTTCTGCAGCAGAGTGTGATGAACGCTGTTGAGCGCGCCTGTCAATTTGTAATCGAGTTTCCCCGGCGAAAACGTTGCGCCCGGATCCTTCAATAGCTGGATCAGATTTGCGACAGCGGTGAACGCCGGTTTTGCCGAGCCATCCGTGTGCAGCAGGCCGAAGTGCATCTCAGGGTTGTTAGTGCTGTCGGCCTTCTCGTCGATGAACTCGTAGCTATAGGTTCGCGGATAGCCCTGGTTGAAGTACTCCAGAAACAGTCGCGGCATATATTTCCCCGCAGCCGCTTCCGATACTGCTGGGAAGCCTCCATTCGACCCAAGCGCGTTGTGATAGCCGCACTCGGTCGGAATCATCGGCTTTCCGGATGCGACTTCCTCGTTCAGCGAAGCCAGTTGCTCGAGTTGATTCGACGGCATATTTCCGCCCGAGTACGAATGCATGTTTGCAAAGTCCGCAAGAGTATTCAGATTGCCGAGCTGCGTTACGCTCGCTGATTGCACAAGCGAAGGAGCCAGCACGGGCACATTTGTGGTAGACGCAGTCTGTTTCACTGCCGCATAGAGTTCCTGCTGATACGAACGCAAGGTTTGTACCCACTGCGAATCGCCGCTGATGTCGTATTCGTTCGGACCTTCGAAGGACTCCAGACCATTACCCGCGAGCGTCTTGATCGACTTGATGGTGTCGGTGGTGACCGGGTTGATCGAGCGCGGGTCTACGATCAGGTCCACTTTGATCCCAACGGTCGCGAGGTCTGCAAAGTTTCCGAGTGCCAGCGTATTGAATACGGGGTCGGTGGTGACGGTGGCGCCGTCGCGAACATGGCGAATGCCGGAATCGATCAGGCGTTGACGGATGAGCGCGTAGTTTCCGTAGACGGTATCCAGGTAGTGCAAGTGCACGTTCGTCCCAATCGTGTCGACGAAGGCGTCAGCAGAGTGCGCCTGTTCTCCACTCGTAGGAGTCGGTGTCGGACTGGGTAAGGGAGCGGGGCTCGGTGTCGGCGCCGGCGCTGGAGTAGACGCCGGCGCAGGTTCTGGCCGGCGCGAAGGACCGGACCGTCGCTGGCGCGTCGACGTCGACAAAGAGGAAAGCTGCGTGTTCGCGGAAGCCGCCATCCTGGCAGTCGCACCAGTTGGCGTTGCCTTCTGCACCACGCTGCAACCGACTGCCGCAATCATCAAAGCGATTGTGATCAGAAGGTAAGTAGAAGATGGCGACGAAAGCTTGAATGCGATCCCAAAACGCAAGGGACTCACCTCAAAATTAAACTTGGCCAGTCTGTGCCTAGGTTTCCGACTTGCATGAACTGTCGCTGTGGCGGCGGTGTTTCAAGGTATTCGGGGGATTGCGGGAAGCATAACGTGGCGCCGCACTTTCGCCCAAAGGTTTGTAGCTCTAAGGCGTTACCAAAGGCTAAGGGGAAAGGCGCAGGGGTACAAAGGAAGAATCCAGAGCGAGGACGACACGAAAGGTGTCCCCGGGGAAATTTTTCAAGTTCGCGGGACGAAATAGCAGAAGAAGTCCACGAACAAGTTTTTCCCTAGGTGAGCTCACTTAGGCCGTGATGTATTTACACCGAACTTATACCTAAGCTTCTTCTTTCAGACATCTTGAAGGGCTTCTCACCCCATCGGATCAATTAACGCCACGGACAACTTGCAGAGTCATGAATTAAGACCGACAACTTCCGGCAGACGGATCAGTTGATGTAGACAGTCTTCCGGGATGCGTTGAGACACTTTTGGTGCTGTGATGCAGCACTGTCCTGCGGCTGAAGTCAGATGGGCTGAAGTCGTGCTGCTCGTAACGGGGAAATTTGCAAGGAGAATCACGCGGTTATGCACGCTCTTCTACTTAGCAAGGAACCGAACTCGAATATCGCAATGAAGAAGGCATTGGAAGCGCAGCAAATCAGCCTGGCTGTGAAATCGGACATCTTTGAGGCCACCGACCTCGGACGGGAATACGACTGCATCATCCTCGATTCGTGGTCGCCACAAGAGGCGCCCGCGATCGTAAGGCGAATTCGCGGTGCCCGCTGCGCTTCGCCCATCATTGTTCTGGACAGTTGCGAGTCTACAGAAGACCGCATTCGCCTTTATGAGTGCGGCGCGGACGAGTGTCTGTTGCGCCCGTTTTCGCTGTCCGAGTTCGTCGCGCGTTTGAGGGCGCTCATGCGCCGCCAAGGTGGGCACGTCAGCAACACGTTGCGCGTCGCGGATCTGGAGATCGATTGTCTTCGCCACACCGCAAAACGTGGCGGTAAACATCTGAACCTCACCAGCAAGGAATTCGCTTTACTCGAGTACTTGATGCGGAACGCCGGTAGGCCGCTTACGCGAAGCATGATCATGGAGCATGTGTGGAATGAGGATTACGAAGGTCTCACCAATGTAGTCGATGTTTTTATCAACCTGCTTCGTCGAAAGGTCGACCGCGATTTCCAGCTGAAACTCCTGCGCACCGCGCGTGGCATCGGTTACATGATTGAAGACCCGGGGGATATTGGCATGGACGAGCACTTCAGCAGTATGAACGAAGCGCAAGCATGTTGACGGGCTCTTCCCCGGCGAATCCTCCACTCCCAACTCAACCGAGCCCGAGCACTCGCCAGAACTTGGACAGGAGTATCTATTTATGACACCGGCTCTGGAGCAGACGAATGCAAACTCGCCGGCGAAGTTCAGCACGAAGCTTCAGTCAGTTCCCATTTGCTTCGACATTTTCGATACGTTGTTGACCAGGGCAGTAGCAAAACCTGAACACGTCTTCCTATTGCTCGGACGGCGCCTTTGCGCCTCTGGTGCGCTCGCGTGTACGCCGGAAATGTTCGCTCGCCAACGGTTATATGCCGAAGAGCGGGCGAACCTTTGCAAGGGTGGTCATCCAACCCTGAAGCTTATTTACGAAGAACTCGTTCGTTCGTTCGGACTTCCGCCCTACACGCTCGAATACCTCATGGGCGAAGAACTGAAGCTCGAAACTGAGTTGTCTCGAAGAGTGCCCGGAGCCGAGGAGTTGCTCGCGACCGCACGCAAGCGTTCGCCATCACTCGCATTCATTACCGATACGAATCTGCCGTCTTATTTTCTGCGCGATCTGCTCGGAATTCATGGATTCTGGGCGTCTGGCGATCGCATCTTTGCGTCTTGCGAATGCGGCGTCGACAAGGGCCGGGGAATGATGTTCCCGCACGTGGCGCGGGAACTTGGTTTCCGTCCTTGGCATTTCGTCCTTCACGGCAATGATGAGGTTGCTGATGTCCGCAATGGCCGTCTGTCTGGCTGGAGCGTGCGACATACCCACGACACGAAGCTCAATCGCTATGAGGAAACGCTCGCGTCGGAGAGTTTCGCGACCGGTGGTTTGTCATCGCTGATGGCGTCATCCTCGCGGTTAGCGCGGCTTTCTGCGAACAACTCCAGCAAGCGCGAACGAACCCTGTCCGAGGTTACGGCAGGGGTCATGGCTCCCACATTGACTGCGTGGGTGTCGTGGATCATGCGTCGCGCCGCGCAGTCAGGCTGCAAAAAGGTGTACTTCATCAGCCGAGACGGCCAGGTGCTGGTTGATGTCGCACAGAGGCTGGAGGCCGTGCTCCGCACCGGGCTCGAACTCCGGTATCTCTACGGCAGTCGGCAGGCTGTTCAGTTTGCCGGATCGCCTCACGATGCAATCCGCGATCTCATGAGACTCGGAACATGCCGGCTTTCCGACTTGCGCGAGCTGTTGAATGTTACTGCGGAAGAGCTACATCCTGCATTGCCGGCGAAGTCACGAGATTACTCACGCTGGAATCGGAACCTGACTTCTGCCGAACGCGAAGAACTGAAGAGCGCACTTGCGGAAGAGCCGCTGCGAACGCTGGTCGAGAAAAGCTCCCTGGAAACTCGCAACTTGCTCCTGGCTTATTTGCGGCAGGAGGGATGGGGCGATCAGGAACCGTTTGCGCTGGTTGACGTCGGGTGGCGCGGAAGCATGGCCGGAGCCTTGAGCAAGACGCTCGAGAACGAACCCATACGCAATCCCGACCTATATCTCTTCTTCGGCTTAGCCGACGACGCGCATCGTGTGGCCGGCCCAGTCGCTCGCGATCGTATGGAGGCGTGGTTTTTCGATGACGCTTCGAAGCACGGCTATCTGCCTTACCTGGCGTCCACTACGTCTCTGATCGAGATGTTCTGCGCGGCCGACCACGGCTCGGTAGTTGGCTATCGGCAAGAGGGAAGTGAAATCAAGCCCATCTTGAGAACCGCCGACTCACCAATGAAAGCATGGGGACTGCCGCGCGTCCATCAGATCACAGCCGCGTATGCCGACGCTCTTGCGCAGACCCTCAAAGCGGAACTCTGTGATCCTCACGCCGATGTCCGCCACGGCCTACGAGAAGTCTTGCGGCTATTTTGGCTTGAACCATCGTCGGAAGAGGCCAAGTGGTGGGGGACATTTCCTGTCGAAGTAAACCTCAACAACAGTCATGTGCGTCCGCTTGCTGCACCCATGAAGGTGCGAGAAATCGCACAGTCCGTCATCTTGGGACAGTTGGCGTTGCGCCCACAACACAGTTGGCCCAGAGGAACGGCGCTGGCCAGTTCCTGGCCACTCCGTGCCGCATTTCGGTGTTTAGCTTTGTTCAAGGCGGGCCTGCCTCGTTTTCGACGCCGGATGGCGTGGCTAAAGGCGCAGCTCGCAACCGCTAAAAGGCGCAACTCCGCCGCTCCTGGGGCCGGAACAATCCCCAAATAGCATCGTCATGCGAGATTAAAAGTCCTTAATCTCACTTTAATGTTCGCTTAATCGCGACTTAACCAGAGCTTTAGCTGGACTGAGTAGTGTAAAACAAGCGGGCTCTGTCTCCCGAGAGTGGAATGATGAAACACGAAGCGACCGATTTTGAAGATTATTCGACGTTTTCGCAGCTGCCCGCGCCCGCGCAGCTGGATGTATGGCAGCAGCCTCGGGCAGTGTCCGCAGGCGTCGCTGAGAAGCAGTTCTCGCTGCTCGACATGGTTGAGGCCTGGTATCGGCATAAACGCCTGTTCTTTCGCGTCGTGCTAGCCGTTCTGGCTTTGACCGTAGTCGTCACGATCATTACGCCACAGTCGTTCGAATCGGAGATGAAGATTCTGGTGCAGAATGCGCGGCCGATCGATCCGATTTCACCGGATCGCGCGGAGCGCATCATTAATAGCGGAGCAGTCACCGAGGAGCAGACAAATTCCGAGGTCGAACTGATCAGCAGCCGCGACCTGCTCGAGTCGGTGGTGAAGAAAGTAAACCCGCCGAGTGTAGTGAACACGCCGCTCAAACTGGAGAAGTCGGTCGACACTCTGCAGAAGGCTCTTCGCGTAAGCCCGATTCGCAAATCGAATGTCATTGAGGTTCAGTACACGGCGCGAACTCCACAGCAGGCGCGCAAGGTCTTGGACGCGATCTCCGCGGACTATCTCGATAAGCACCTGCACATGCAGCGGCCCTCAGGCGCGTACGAGTTTTTCAAGAATGAGGCCGAACGCTACCGGCGCGACCTGGAGCAGGCGCAGGCGGAACTCAGCGCCTTGCAGGGATCGATGAAAGTGGTTTCGCTCGAAGATCAGAAAACGGAGTTACAGAAGCAGATTGACACCGAGGAGCAGGAAATCCGTATAGCGGACGCGAATGTCCACGATATCGATCAGCGGATGAAGACGAACTCCGACTTGCTGAGGACGATCAGCCCAAGAATCGCGACAGAAACCCGCATTCTTCCCAACCAGCAATCGGCACAGACCATGAATTCGCTGCTGGTGGAGTTGCGCAATCGTCGGACGACCATGCTGACGAAGTTCAAGCCCGATGACCGCCTGGTCAAAGAGTTGGATCAGCAGATTGCGCAAACCGAGGAAGCACTGAAGAAGGCGACGGAGTCGAGTGCGACTGAAAAAACGTCCGACGTAAACAAAACGTGGCAAGAGTTACGTTCGCAGCTCGCAACCGATCAAATCTCGCGTAACGGAAACATGGCACGGCGTAACGCACTAGCGCAGCAACTCGATCAGACCCAGAAGAGCCTGGCGCAACTCCAGGCGGACACTGTCCAGTATGACGGCATTGCGCGCAGGGTTCAGGAATTGGACGCGAACTATAAGACGTACGCCCAGAAACGAGACGAATCACAGATGGCGGATGCAATGGATCAGCACAAATTGCTGAACGTTTCGATCGCCGAGCCGCCCACGCTATCACTTCTCCCAGTTCGCCCCAAGCCGCTCTTGAATCTGGTGCTGGGCATGTTTACGGCAATCTTTCTAGGCGCTTGCGCTGTCTTCTTTGCCGAGATGATGCGCGACACCGCATATACACCGAAGGAACTGGAGGCGTTCACGAGCCTACCCGTGCTGGCCAGTATCCCGGTTCAGTCTTTGCCCGGGCGCATGATCGGCGGGTCGCGCCGACTTGCCAATGGGCGAGGGAAGTACGCCCCGGCGGTCCTGACCGCCGGTCGAAACGGCAGATGGCACGCGGAAGCGAGCGCAGATTGAGAGTGAATTGCGAGTGAGATTGCGAGCAAACGATGCGTAGAACGATTGTCGGCAAGCGTCCTCACGCGGAGCTGCAGCACCTGATCTACACGGTGTTTCAACGCGCGAGGAAAACACAAGAAGACGAAGGCGTGTGCATTGTCTTTACCTCTGCTCTGCACAACGAAGGCGTGAGCTACGTGGTTCGCCGACTGGGGCAGGAACTCGCGCGCCACGATGACAAGAACACGCTGATTATCGATTCAGGTTATTTGCAGAAACTGACGCCGCTGGACCTCGACCAGATTGCCCTGAGCGGCCGTCAGGCGAGCAATCGTTATTGCGTTCTTACTTCGGATTCCACTGACACCAGGCATCTGGAGAGTTCGCCATGGAAAAGCGACCGCAATTTTCGTGAACAGTGCCTGAGCACTCTGAAGAAAGTCTTCGACTACGTGCTGATCGACTGTTCTCCCGTGGGACACGATGCGACCGCCGCCAGTCTGGCGCCGATCAGCGACGGCGTTGTGCTTGTCGTGGAAGCAGGTCGCACGCGTCGCAATCACATTCAGTTTTCCGAACAGATATTGCGATCCGCTCACGGAAAAGTGGTCGGATACGTTTTGAACAAACGCAGGTACCTGATTCCCGATTGGCTCTATGCGCGGTTGTAACTCAATCGGTGAACGCATTGCGAAGTGGGGTCTATGAAGTTGCTGAGACAATCCGTTTTGTTTGCCATTGCGCTGCTGACGCTCGGGCTGACAAGTGCTGATGCACAGCAGTTGAAGACACGTCCGCAATATCAAATTCAGCCTGGCGACGTGATGGAGGTGCACTACCGTTACACGCCGGAATACGACCAGACCGTGACTGTGCAACCGGACGGCTACATCACATTGAACCTCGTCGGAAATGTGAAGGTCAGCCAGGCGACTGTGGAGGAAGCGCGTGTCGCCATCATCAAGCAGGCCAGCGAACGGCTGAACCAGCCCGAGGTGTCGATCACGCTGAAAGACTTCCAGAAGCCTTACTTCGTCGTCGCCGGCCAGGTTGCGAGCCCGGGGAAGTTCGACATGCGCGAAAATACCACCGCTCTTCAGGCAGTAATGATGGCGGGCGGATTCAAGAATACGGCGAAAGCTTCAAAGATCGTCTTATTCCGAAAGATCAACGCGGATACGGCGGAAGTGAAAGTTCTGGATCTAAATAAGATCAATAAGACCTCGGCGCTCGAGCGGGACATTGCTCTCCAAAATGGAGACATGCTGCTCGTTCCAGAAAATAACGCGGCGAAGTTTCAAAACTTCATGAAGCTCACAAACATCGGGGCATACTTCGACCTCGGTCGCGTGATTCCGTAAACAACTATTCCCACATTAGCGAAAGGCTTTCCTCTTTTTTGGGACTTATAGATGTCGACTTCTGCATTTCGTTATAGATCGTCGTTTCCAGCAGCTAGTGATGGAGCAGCTAAGCTCTTCACGCTGCGCAAGCTGAATCGCAAGCTCTACATGGCCTTGGACGCGGCGGTTCCGTTCATCGTTTTTCTGGGATATTTTCTAGTTCACAATTCGTGGCTGATTCCTCGCGACCTGGCGCAGTTCATGTCGCTCGGCGTAAATCTCAAGCACGCGCTCCTGCTAGCCTTCACTACTTGTACCTGGTGGGGCATTTTCTCGGCCTTCGGACTGTACAGCTATGAAAAAGTTCGCAAGCACTCGTACGAGACCGGGGCTGTTCTGATTGCTTGCTCCATCTGCAGCGGAATCTCGCTCGTGCTGTGGCCCGTGGTGATGTCGCACGGACATTCAATGAAGTCCATAGCGGCAATTTGGATGACTACTGTCACGGCTGCCCTTGCGGTGCGCTATTCGCTACGACTCTATGAAAACCAGATATCGCATCGGCTTCGGGAAGAGCGCAACGTCGTTATTGTTGGCAGTGGGCCCATTGCGCTCGAAATGTATCGCGAGGCGTGCCGCGATCCACGAGTGAACGTAATCGGATTTGTTGACTCGTATAAGCCGGATGACCGTCTCCCGGTGCGTGTGTGCAGTCGGTTGATGGGATCGTTATCCGACCTGGAGCGCATCCTGATGCTTCAGGTTGTGGACGAAGTGCTCATCGCGCTTCCCATCCGCTCGTGCTACAACCAGATTCAGGAGACGATCGCTGTCTGCGAAAAGGTGGGCGTTGAGGCGCGCTACTCGGCGGAGATATTCAAGTCGTCGGTGGCGAAAGTGAGCTATGGCAAGGACGAGCAAGCGTCCGCCATCGTGATGAAGGTCGTTCATCACGACACATTCTGCCGCGTTCTCAAACGAGCTATCGACCTTGTCGGCGCTGCGCTCGGAGTGTTGTTCCTCTCGCCGATCCTCGTTATCGCGGCGATTGCCATTGCAACTACCAGTGAAGGTCCAATCTTCTTCGTTCAGCAACGCTACGGACTCAACAAACGCCGCTTCAGCATGTTGAAGTTCCGAACGATGCGTGCCGATGCAGAGCAAGCGCAGGCTCAGATTGAGCATCTGAACGAAGCCGTCGGTCCGATTTTCAAGATCAAGGATGATCCGCGAATCACGCCAGTCGGGAAATTCCTACGGAAGACGTCGATCGACGAACTCCCGCAGCTCTTCAACGTACTTCGCGGAGATATGTCGCTGGTCGGTCCGCGCCCCATGTCCACGCGCGATGTCTCGAGATTTTCCGAAGCGTGGCTAATGCGCCGCTTCAGCGTGAAGCCTGGCATCACCGGACTATGGCAGGTGAGCGGCCGCAGCAATACGAGTTTCGATCGCTGGATCGAGTTGGACCTGAAATATATCGACGACTGGTCGCTAGCACTCGACCTCTCGATTCTGCTCAAAACCGTTCCGGCGGTCATGCGAGGTACTGGTGCAGTCTAGCCTTTCAGATCGCCGAAGCCGCAAGCGGATACTGTTCTATAACCACACCGGGCAGGTCAGCGGCGGTGAGCGGATGTTGCTGCTGCTGCTCCGACATCTGCAGCGGAGCTGTTTCGATCCGATCGTTGCATGTCCGCTTGCTGGGCCACTTGCAAAAGCCTGCGAAGAGGTAGATGTAGAGGTCCACGGCATCAGAGCTGTCGATGCGCGATTCACTCTCCGTCCTGACCGCGTGACCGGATACACGGCTTCTATCGTCAGGGCCAGCGCCGAGCTTCGGAATCTGGTGCGCCGAGTTCAACCAGATTTGCTTCATGCCAACAGCGTGCGCGCGGGATTGGTTGCAAATCTTGCAACCTTCGCCATCGACGTTCCTATCATCTGGCACGTGCACGACATTTTGCCGCCGCATCCATTCAGCGCTGCGATTCGCCTTCTCGCAAGCAGATCGAAACGTACACGCATGATCGCCTGTTCGGCTGCGGCTGCGCGCTCCATCAGCGAGACCGATCAGGTCAGGATGATTCGCAACGGGATCGAGCTGAACAAGTTTCAATTCCAGCCGGGTATGGATCGCAGAACGCGCGAAGCCTTAGGCATCGGTAATGAATTCATAATTGGCTCCGTTGGGCAAGTTGCCGAGCGCAAGGGTCAGGCCGGACTGCTCGAGTCGTTCGCGGTCGCGCTGCAATCGATTCCGAACGCCCTTCTTCTGATCGTAGGCACGCCGCTTTTCGACCATGAACGCGAGTATGCGAATCGATTGCAATCGCGAGTCCACGAACTTGGGCTCGATGGGAAGGTACGGTTTCTGGGACAGAGAAAAGATATTCCAGCATTGATGCGCGTATTCGATGTGTTCGTGTTGAACTCCGAAAACGAGCCGCTGGGGCTGGTTTTGGCGGAAGCGATGGCTTGTGGAACTCCGGTCATTGCAACCCGCGGAGGTGGCGTGCCCGAAATCGTGATCGATGGCGGAACCGGGCGGTTGGTCGACTACGGTGATCGCGAGGGCCTGGCCCGCGCAATGGTCGAGTTCGGCACGAACCAGCGCTTGCGTTCAATGCTGATCGGAAGCGGCCGGCGCTTTGTGGAGCGACATCTCAGCTCGACCAGGTACGTGCACGACGTGGAGTCCTTCTATCGCGAGCTGCTGCCCGATGTTCCGGTGGACACAACGGCGGAAAAATCGTACGCGGAGGTGATCTAGCAATGTCGAAGATCGCCATCGTACACGATTACTTCGTACAAACAGGAGGCGCGGAGCGAGTCGCTGAAGCCCTGTACTCGATCTATCCCGATGCGACAGTGTTCGCTACCGTCGCATTGACCGATCACTTGCCTTCGCAGCTCGGAGCCGCCGAGATCCGCACCACGTGGATGCAGAGGCTTCCTCGAATGCGGCGCTACTACCGTCACTACTTTCTTTTGTACCCATGGGCAGTCGAGTCGCTCGATTTGGATGGATACGACATCATCCTCAGCAGTTCGTCAGGTTATGCCAAGGGTCTGAAGCGCCCCGCGGGATCTGTTCACGTCTGTTATTGCCACACGCCCATGCGCTGGGCATGGCGCAGCGACGAGTACACGCAACGCGAGCGTCACGGACGCGTGTCGCGCCTGTTAATCGGCGCTTCGCTGTTCTCGCTTCGCCGCTGGGACTTACGAGCGGCGAAACGTCCGGACTATTACATCGCGAATTCCCGGGCCGTCGCGGACCGCATTCAGAATACGTACAAGCGGCACGCCGAGGTGATTCCGCCTCCAATTGATGTGAATCGATTTCAGCCATCGCCCGCTGGTCCCGACTACTATTACCTCGTGCTTTCGCGCCTCATCGCCTACAAGCGCATCGATCTGGCAGTCGCCGCATGCACTCGGCTTAACCGCCGTTTGGTCGTTGTGGGAGAAGGTCCTGAGTACAAACATTTGAAGCAGATTGCGGGCCCGACCATTGAAATTGTTGGAAGGCAGCCAGATGCAGCTGTGCACGAGTATGCGGCACGTTGCCAGGCGCTGTTGTTCACGGGAGAAGAAGACTTCGGCATGGCGCCGCTGGAAGTGAATGCCGCTGGGCGTCCGGTAATCGCCTACCGCGCGGGAGGAGCGCTGGAGACCGTTGCAGAGGGCGTAAGCGGCATGTTCTTCAATCATCCGCATGTCGATTCGCTTGCCAATGCGATTGTTCGTTTCGAGAAAACGCAGTGGAATTCGTCGGCCATTCGCGCGCACGCCTGCGCATTCGACCGCAGCGTGTTCGACGGCCGCATCCGACGATTCGTAGAAAACGTCGCCGCGATTCCTGTTCAACAGGGGGCTGCCTGATGGCGACTGGAACGTACGCGTGGTCCGGCGGTCTGTTGAAGCGCGACACGATCAGCAACGTGTTTCGATCCATTCTCTATCCGCGGCAAGGCTCGCATGCGGTTGTACAGACGGTAATCACGAAGGGAACGATCCTGGCGGTAAATGCCGCAACTGGCATCATCTCCGCTCGTGCTCTGCACCCCACTGCGCGTGGCGAATTGAGCGCCATGATTCTGTGGCCGGTATTTCTCTCAAGCGCACTCAGCCTGGGTGTTCCGAGTTCGCTGGTCTTCAACCTGAAGCAGAATCACGCGGATCACAAGTCGCTGCTATCCGCAGCGGTCTGGATGGGATTCATCCTAGGCAGCCTCGCAGGTCTCATCGGCGCAATTGCCATGCCGCATTTGCTGGGGCAGTACTCGAGCTGGGTAGTTCATGCAGCACAGCTTTTCATGCTCACCACGCCGCTGTGCACGCTTATGCTGATAGGCCGTGCCACACTCGAGACACGCGGCGACTTCCTCGCGTCCAACGTCGTGCAGCTATTCACTCCGCTGCCCACGCTGGCCGTGCTTATCTTGCTGGTAGCCTTCGGCCACATGACGCCGATCTCTGCTGGGCTGGCGTACACGCTTTCGGGGATTCCGATTTTCTTCTGGATGGTGCATCGACTGTACAAAACCGTCCGTATCGAGTATCGCATTCCGATTCGTCACATCAAGAGCCTGCTCCATTACGGCATTCGCTCCTACGGCATCGATCTTCTTGGGACATTGGCGGTGCAGGTCGATCAGGTGCTGGTGATCAACCTGTTGAATCCTGCGGCTATGGGCACCTATGTGGTCGCTCTCAGTCTCTCCCGGGTTCTAAACGTTTTTCAGTATTCCGCGGTGATGGTGCTGTTCCCGAGAGCCGCAGGCCGCTCCGTGCAAGAGGTTGTTTCGATGACCGAGCGCGCCGCGCGACTGAGTACGGCCGTAACAGCGGTCTGCGCAGTACTGGTTGCGCTGCTCGGTCCAATATTGCTGAAGCTGTTGTACGGATCGGCATATGCCGCCGCCAGTTCCGCCCTGCGCATTCTCGTTATTGAGGTGGTCTTCTCCGGCCTCGTATTCATTCTGTCGCAAACGTTCATGGCTCTGGGCCGACCGGGACTCGTCACCCTGCTTCAGGGCACAGGGCTCGCGCTCAGCGTTCCATTGATGCTCCTGTTTATTCCGCGGTTTGGGATCGAAGGCGCCGCGCTCGCGCTGCTGTGCTCTACGCTGGCTCGGACCGTGCTGGTGATGGGCGCCTTCCGCTACGTCCTTGGCGTGCGCAAACTGTCGTTGATCCCGACATGGACCGACGTGCGGAATTTCTGGCACATGTTCGTGGCGAGGCCGGGATTTCCGAATCCAGCAACTGTGTCGGAAGGTGTGCAATGAGACCCGCCGGATTTGCATCTCCGCGACCGAAGGTTCTAGGCGGACAAGGCGCCGCATGGGCCGTAGTAGGCGGATTGCTGCTTTTCACTGTACTTTGCCTGTTCACGGGCCTTGCCGGATCGTTGCGCTACACGTTCCCCGTCTTGAGTCTCGCGGTCGGGGGATTTCTTTACTGGCTCTATCCGGAGATGTTCGTCGGCTTCTGCCTGTGGCTTTGGTTCCTGACTCCGTTTCTCCGCCGCCTCGTTGATTTCAAGAGCGGATTCGAGCCGCTGAGCACGATCCTTCTCGCTCCACACGCCGTGAGCCTGCTCGCCGTGATCACCTTTGTGCGAAATCCTGGCGCGTTCACGAAGAAGACAGGCCTGCCATTCCTGATGGCACTGAGCGCGATCGTTTACGGTGCCGCGGTGGGGCTCCCGAAGGTTCCTACAAAAGATCTCGTGGTGGGAATTCTCAACTGGGCGACACCCGTATTTTTCGCCTTCCACCTGTTCGTCAACTGGCGATCCTATCCGGCAATCAGCTCTGTCGTGCGGCGATCTTTCCTGCTTGGCGTTTTTGTGATGGGAGCTTACGGCCTGTATCAATTCTTTGTATTGCCCGGGTGGGACCGCGACTGGCTGGCCGGCGTCATCGGCGAGGGTACGGGACTTTCTTTTGGCCTCCCGGAGCCCATGCAGGTCCGCGTCTTCAGCACCATGAATTCATCAGGGACACTCGCGCCCATCTTGATGGCAGGACTCCTGCTGTTATTTGCGATGCGTGGTTGGAAAACAATTCCCGTCGCACTGGTAGGCTACGCCACATTTCTTTTGACGATGGTGCGCGCTGCATGGTTTGGGTGGTTCATCGGACTAGCACTGCTGCTCGTGTATTTCACTGTGCGCCAGCGTCTGAGTCTCATTCTCGTCGTGATGCTGGTGGCAGTCGCGTTGCTCGCCGCCCCGGTCGCGCCTCCTTTGCAGCACCTCCTCGAAGAGCGCGTTCAGAGTTTTTCCGATCTGAAGAAAGATGAAAGTGCCAATGACCGTCTCGGTGGCTACAAGCAGCTTCTCGCCGAGTCGGCGAAGAACCCATTTGGCAATGGCATCGGATCAATGGACGCAACCCAGATGCGATATGCCGATCAGACAATAGGCGCCCGCGACAGCGCCATTCTCGACATGCTGCTCTCACTCGGTTGGCTCGGCGCGCTTCTCTACGGATCATCGCTGTTGGTCCTCTACTTTGCGCAACGGCATTCTCCCGGACAGGACTCCTTCTCGCACGCGTCGCGCGCAATCTTCATCGCCCTCATCGCGCAGTTCCCGCTTGGAAGCTTGATGTTGGGAGTCAATGGAATAGCGCTATGGAGCTTTGGCGCGCTCTGGTTGGCGTCGGCGCAATATCGCGAGAGCCGCGAGTCGGCGCTGGCGACGCAGCGATTTGTTGCGAACTCACAATACCGCCAATTCGTTCCTGTTCGCAGCGGAGTTTCCCATGGCTAGCTATACCAATACGTCGTACTACGAGCGCCTTGCGTCCGCGCTTCCGGAGTGCGGTCTAATTGCTGATCGTGGGACTCGCAAACCACGAGTCCTGATTGTCCCCAATGCTGCCTCATGGATTGTCGGCCAGATGGCCGGGCACATCATCCGTCGGTTCGGGCATAAATACGAGTTCTGGTTGATGACCGACAAGATGATCCGGTTGCGTCCCGACGTGGTGCGCGCGCTGGCGCCAGAAATCGATTTTGCTTTCCCGCTTACCGACAAGGGGTATCACCTGATTCACAAGGCGATCTATCCCGACAAGCTACCTTCTTTGTTGTGGCTGCACCACGTCACCAACTGGACCCCTGCAATTCGTGAGGCGGTGGATGAGTCGAAGGAACTCATCGCGTGCACCGGCGAATGGAAGGACGAGGTCGCGAAGAACTCGCGAGCGGATTTGCCGATCACCGTCGTTCCGCATGGCGTGGAGCCCGAAGCGTTTCAGCGACGCCCGGCGCAACGGCACAAGTACGGCATGCCGGCCGATGCGTTTGTCATCGGATTCGTGGGCTCGAAAACCAGCAACTACGACGCCGGCCGGAAAGGGCTAGACACGCTGGAGCGCGTTCTTCGACAGCTTCGAGAGCGCATCACGCGCATACACGTCTCGTTCCTCGGATTGGGCTGGGAGGAGGAGGTCGGCAAGCTGCGAGCTGAAGGCATCTCCGCTAACTATGTTGGCTTTGTGCCGGAGAGCCAGTTGCCCGACTTCTACTCCAGCATCGATACCTATCTTCTGACCTCGCGCGTCGAAGGCGGACCATGCACCGTGCTCGAGTCCATGGCCTGCGAAACGCCTGTGGTTGCTACCCGTGTCGGATTGGTTCCGCATACGATTCGCGACGGAGCGAACGGATTCTCGGCTGAGATAGACGACGTTTACGCACTAGCCGAGGCGATCGTTCAGCTTCAGTCCTCGCCTCAGTTGGCCGAGCAGATCGGTAGTGCCGCGCGAGAAACTGTTACCAATTCGCTTTCTTGGAATCACACGCTGAGCAGCCTCGAAGCACCATTGGCACGCATGGAACGATTCTCGAAACGGCGGCCGCGTATTTCCTCGGAAGCGAGCAGCAGTTACTCGAGGGCGCTTGCCCGCGCCGTTCACACGGCTGACGGAACTTTGTGGGGAGTCGTGAGCTGGTGGCAAGGATTGATTTCGCCCGGCACAAGCGTTCGCCTGATGAAGGCCTGTTGTGAGGGATACAGCGCAGTGGATTTGCTACGCGGCGTGGGACTGGTGACCCGAGTGGCGTTCCGTCCGTCTTCGCTGCGAAAGAATTTACAGGCGGAGGTTCCAGCAGAAGCGGCATGAAAAGAACGGGTCAGAGCGCGATGCGGAGGCATACAGGTAAGCTGGTTTTGTCGCTGGCGACGGCCGGCCTGTTGCTCGTCTGCCTGGGCTCTATCGATCGCCCGAAGAATTCTTCTGTTTCGATGAGCGAAGTGGCCAAGCCCGCGGACTCTTTCGTCGACAGCATCGGCGTGAACCTGCATCTTCATTACCTCGACACCTCTTATGGGCACTTCGAGGTGATCAAAACGAAGCTCACCGAACTTGGCGTGCGTCACGCCCGCGATGGCGCACAGATAACCCCCACGGATGCTAACTACGACAAGTTGGTCTATGGACGCATGCGGCAACTCGCGGACGATGGAATCCATTTCGATCTTATCGTTGACCCGAGGGCGATTACGCCTCTGACTGCGGACAAGCTGACGCACATCGCGGAACTTGGTGGTCCAGCGCTCGAATCCCTGGAAGGCCCGAATGAATATGACATCAGCGGCAACAAAGATTGGGCGAAAGACCTCCGCGCATACCAGGCAGAATTGTACGATCTCGCAAAGGCCGAAGCTGCCACCAAGCATCTCGCGATTCTTGGTCCTTCGCTAGTAAAGCCTGAGAGCCGCGAGAAGTTGGGCAATCTAAGCGCCGACATGGATTTTGCCAACGTGCACTGTTATCCCGGTGGCAAAGATCCGCTAACGCATCTCGACCAGGAACTGGAGATGAGCAAGGAAGTGAACGGCACGCATGCCATTCTTCCTACCGAGACCGGATATCACACGGCGACCCATGGTTCGACCGGACATCCCGGAGTTTCCGAAACCGCCGCAGGCAAGTACGTTCCACGCTTGTTCCTGGAGTACTTCAACCACGGATTCTCACGCAGCTATCTGTACGAGTTTGCCGATGAGAAGCCAGATCCCGATCGCAAAGATCCGGAACAGAGTTTCGGCCTGATTCGTGCCGATGGTTCGGAGAAGCCCGCTTACGACTCGCTGAAAAACCTCATTGCACTGCTCGAAGATCCGGGTAAGCCGTTCCAGCCCGCGAAACTCGAATACACGTTGCGAGGAGATACCTCGAACGTCGATCACGCGTTGCTGCAGAAGCGAAACGGAAAGTTCTACCTGATCTTGTGGGACGAAGAGCCGAGTTACAGCACCTTGCTTAAGACTGACCTGACTGTGAGCCCGCGCGCTCTGACGATTGATTTCGGGCGAACGGTCCGCCAGGCGAATGTCTACATGCCCGCGAAATCAATGTCCATCATCGCCCGGAATTCCAATACCCGTAGCATCGCGTTAGAGGTGCCGGATCATCCAGTAATCGTCGAGATTATGCAATAACTAAATCCCATGGCCGCGACCGATTCTGTTCCCATCCATAACCAGATTCCAGGCCCGGTTGAACGCAGTCTCCAGCCGCTAACCATTCTTGTTTTATTTCCATCGCAGCTGCTCACCGATAATCGCCCGCACGGCGATGGGCGACTCGCGTGGGGATACATCCGAGCGCTCGCCCAGCGCGGACACACTTTGCATGTGGCGGCGCGCAATGTGGATTTCGTCGAACCTCTGCCGCCCAATGTATTCGTCTATTCGCTCAATTGCGCTGGTTCTTCGGAGACGCTGCTCGAACGCTTGCGGTTTATGCGTTCGGTTCGCAGCCTCATCCGCAGGCTGCACACGAACTTCGACATCGTGCACGAACTGAATCCCGTGTACCGCGGCGTGAGTCTCAGTTTGCTCGATCAGCATATTCCACTTGTTCTTGGACCATTTCCGCCTGCGTGGCCCGCCGACTCTGGAGCAACAGTGGACGTCGGGATCACGCGCTATTTCCCGGCGCCACTAAAACGAAGAGTCGCAGAGCTGCAGCAGAGCCGCGCGTCAGCGCTGCTGTTGATGACACCGGCGGCAATCGATCGCGTGGTGCGACCTGCGGGTGGGCGCATCTTCGAACTTCCTCCCGGACTGGATATCGACTTCTTTCAGCCTCATCCCGAGCTCTACGATGGAAAGCCGAGCATCCTCTTTCTTGCGAACCTGAATCGGCGCAAGGGAATTTTCACTTTGCTCGAGGCATTTGCGTTGGTGCGGGAACGTATTCCCGAGGCGCGTCTGACCATCGCAGGTGGCGGCCCCGAATACGCAATCGTCAGCCACCAAATCGAAGACATGGGACTGAAACATGCGGTCGAGATGATAGGCGAAGTTCCTCGCGGCTCCGTACCACAGCTCATGGCGAAGCATTCCGTATATTGTCTTCCATCGTATGGCGAGCCGTTTGCGACCAGCGTTCTCGAGGCGATGGCCTGTGGACGACCAGTTGTCATCACCAACGCCGGCGGGCTGCCGTCCGTGGTCTCCGAAGCAGGTGGCCGTCTCGCTACTCCCCGCGATCCAAACACGCTTGCCGAAGCGCTCGTACAGATTCTGAACTCACGCGCACTGCAGGAAGCCATGGGACGGCATAATCGCGGTGTCATGGTCGAGCGATTTTCGTGGGGCCGCGTTGCGGATCAACTCGAGCAGATCTATCGGACCGTGCTGCAGGAGAAGCGAGCAAGGATCGTCTCATAGAGTTGTTTTGTCGCTTGCAGTCGCAAGCTTCAGACAAAGAAACCTCCGCGCATATAAGGCCATCGCAGTAATTAATATCGCAGTAATTAATAGCAAAAGATTCAGTCAGCGTGACTCGGCGACGAATCGTTTGCAGTCGTGCTGGCCGAGTCGGCAATGCACTTGCATCATTCCCGACCACGTGAATAATCACTGGGCATGGCTGCATCCGCGAGAGACTACCTTCCGGCGGCTGGACGCGATGTTTTCCTGCCGCTCTACGACACGATCACGGGTTTGCTGGGCGCTGATCGTGCGCGAGCGGTGCTGCTCGAACATGCGGCACTCCGCGACGGCGATAGCGTCCTTGACATTGGCTGCGGCACAGGAACGCTGGTGGCGCTTATCAAGAGCACGCATCCGGGAGTTGAGGTGACCGGACTCGATCCTGATCCCAAAGCGCTCGCTCGTGCGAAACAGAAATCAAAGCGGGCAGGCTTTGACGTTCGCTTCGAGCAGGGATTCGCGGACGAGATGAAGTATGCCGCTGCCTCATTCGATGTCGTGTTCTCGAGTTTCATGTTTCACCATCTCAAGCCAGAGGAGAAGACGGGTACCCTGCGCGAGATCCGTCGTGTGCTGAAGCCTGGAGGCCGTCTGCTTTTGCTGGATTTCGATGTACCCGAGCACGGCGCTCACCATGGATTGCACCACATGTTTCACTCGCATGCGCGCCTGAGAGATAACTCGGAAGAGCGGATTCTCGGGCTCATAACGGCAACAGGATTCAAAGACGCCGCCAAAGTCGGCGCGCGCTCGCTGATCTTCGGGTTGGCGCCCGCCGGCTATTACCGTGCGGTCACGCCTGAGTAGTAACTGGATTCGGACCGCGACCGCATTCGACACGCCGCGGTCTACCGAAGTGGAACAAATCAGCCAAACTTTCGTACCTTTCTATGCATAGGCCTCTATACCGGTGACTGTGCGACAATTCCCGTGACACTTCTGCAAACATTGGAGGCGAGATGGGTTTGGGCCTGATTGTTCTCCTCGTCATCGTGGCGATCGTGGTCTTCATGTTGATCGCCCTCTATAACGGATTGGTGCAACTGCGCGTGCGCGCCGACTCTGCCTGGTCTGACATCGACGTTCAACTCAAGCGCCGTCACGACCTGATCCCCAACCTGGTCGAAACCGTAAAAGGCTATGCCGCACACGAAAAGGGAACGTTCGAGAACATAGCAAAATGGCGTTCCGCGGCGATGACCGCCCAGGCTCCTGCCGACCGCGCCCAGGCCGAGAACCAGCTGACTGGAGCGCTGCGCCAACTGTTTGCCGTCGCCGAGAACTATCCTCAACTGCAGGCATCCGAGCAGTTCACCTCTTTGCAGAACTCGCTCAAAGAAGTTGAAGACGCTTTGCAGAATGCGCGCCGTTATTACAACGCGGTGGTCCGCGATTACAACACGCGCATACAGTCTTTCCCGGCGAACATGATTGCCGGTTCCTTCGGCTTCCAGACGCGGCAGTTCTTTGAGCTTTCGTCGCCTGAAGAAAAGGAAAACGTGCAGGTAAAGTTCTAGGAAAGTGGCTAGTGACTAGTGGTTAGTGGCTAGTCTCATACACTGGGGTCCTATCGACACTAGCCACTGACCACTAATCACTCGTCACTGCCACTTGAAAATGAAAAAGCGCGCAGCAGTTATCACCTTGCTAGTCCTGCTGGTGTGCGTGGCTCCGGCGTGGGCCCGCAACTGGCATATTTCAGATTTTCATTCCACCATTTCCGTCAATGAGCAAGGCGCTATCGTCGTTATGGAGCGCATCGCTGTTGTGTTCGACGGCAGGTACCAGGGCATCTATCGGACGATCCCGGTCGATTATCCCGGTCCAAATGGAACGAACTATCGCCTGTTTCTGAAAGTAGAGGGCGTCACTGACGGCGACGGCAGCGCGCTGAAATATGAATCGCACCGCGAAGGGCCCTATCGCAAGCTGAAGATCTTTATTCCCGGCGCAGAGGACACGCAGAAAACCGTCGTCCTTACTTATTCGGTCCCAAACGCCACGCGCTTCTTCGACGATCACGACGAGTTCTACTGGAACGTGACCGGAAACGATTGGCCGGTGCCGATCGATCAAGCCACGGCGTACGTGAAGTTTCCGCCCGCAGCTTCCGGAAGTCTCCGCGCGCAGGCGTTCACAGGCGTCTATGGCTCGCACGACCAGGAGGCGACGTCCGAGGTCAATGGCTCGGACGTGAACTTCGCGACCACGAATCCGCTGCCTATGCGCGGAGGCCTGACGATCGATATTTATATTCCGAAAGGCATTCTGCATCCGCCGAGCGCGCTGACGAAATTCATCTGGTTCGTGCGTGGGAACCCCGCGCTGCTGATTCCGATCTGGGCGCTCCTCGTGATGTGGTTCACGTGGTACACATGGGGACGCGATCCTGACCCCGGCGTATCGGTGGCGCCGCAGTACGAGCCGCCAAAAGGATTCACGCCGGCTGAAGCAGGATCGCTGGTGGACGACGGAGTCCATCCTCGCGACATCACGTCTACGATCGTGGATCTTGCGGTTCGCGGGTATCTGAAGATCCAAGAGATCAACGAGAAGGTCCTGCTCTTCAGCAACAAGGATTACGAATTTCAACTGATCAAACCAACGGACCAGTGGAACGATCTCACGCCGCACGAGCGCGTGATGATGGAGAACATCTTCCAGGGCGGAACCTCGACGCGACTGTCGAGCCTGAAGAACCGCTTCTACACCGCCATTCCGATCCTGAAGCAGGACATCATGGCGGCGCTGCGGCGCAAAGGAATGTACATCGTCGATCCCGACTCGGCGCATAGCTATGTATTTGTTGCCGCGATCGTGATCGCCATTCCATTCATTCTCGGGCAGTACTTCGGATGGATTTCGCTCTTCGACGCACCACTCATCACAGGCCTCGGAATAGCGATTTCCGTGCTCATCATCTGGCTCTTCGGGCGTCAGATGAGCGCGAAAACTGTGCTCGGCGGGCGAACGGCTGTGCAGGTACTTGGCTTCCAGGAGTTCATGAATCGCGTCGACGCCGATCGCTTGAAGCGCATGCCGCCAGATACGTTCGAGAAATATTTGCCTTATGCCATGGCGCTCGGAGTTGAGCATCGCTGGGCGCAGGCCTTTGCTGGGATCGTGCAGAATCCGCCAACCTGGTACGTTGGTCCGACGCCATACTCGGCGTTCAATCCCATCTTCTTCACCAACAACATGCACTCCATGACGTCCGATATGCAACAGGTGTTCGTCTCCGCGCCGCGCGCGAGTTCCAGCGGATCAGGCTGGAGCGGAGGCGGTTTCAGCAGTGGCGGAGGGTTTTCCGGAGGCGGTTTTGGCGGAGGTGGGGGCGGAGCGTTTTAACGGCAGTGGTTATTGAGAGCGTTGCGATGGGGTAGCTGGTAGCTGGTAGCGCAAATGCTCTGTACGCGACTGGAAACCAGCTACCCGACTGAAGACGAACCAATAGCCAACCACTAACCACTAACCACTGGCTACTGCCTTTCGTAAGGTGAATCCCTGTTTCCAAGTTGGCCCGCTTGCGTCAGAATTGATGGAGAGCAAGTCTGTCCTGGAAGACCGTTCTTAGGCCAGAGACTCGAGCGCCACCCTTCTATGAAGAAATCTGTTTTCGCCGCAATCCTGCTCATCCCAGCCACCTTTACATTCGCCCAAAGCAAGAGCGCAATTCCGTTGCCGCCCGCACCGAAGACGAGCACCGAAAATCCTAAAGCCACGACCGCCTCTCCCGATTATTCGCAGGAGCCGTACGTCATCCAGGAGCTCAAGTCGCGGGTGCGCTTCGAGAATGATGGAACCGGCTACCGCGAAATGACGGTTCGCATTCTCGTCAACAGCCCACTGGGTGTGCAGCAGTGGGGACAATTGGTGGTTGGCTACAGCCAGGACAACGAGCAGGTGGAGATCCCGTACGTGCGCGTGATTAAACCAGACAAGTCGGTCATTACCGCGCCGCTCGACAACATTCAAGATATGACTGCGCCCGTGTTGCGGCAGGCGCCGATGTACACGGATTATCGCCAGAAGCACATCACCGTGCCGTCGCTAATGCCGGGCGACACCCTCGAATACCAGATGGTGACGAAGGTGGTGAAGGCGTTGGCTCCGAATCAGTTCTGGTTCGAGTACGAGTTCGATCACGACAACATCATTCTGAACGAAGTGCTGGAGATCGATGTCCCGCGCGATCGCAAGATCAAGCTGAAGACCACTTCGGAGTATAAGCCTGAAGTGAAGGACACGGCTGATCGCACCGTCTATCGATGGACGAGTTCCAACACCGTGCACAAGACTCCGGAAGAGCTCAAGAAAGAACGCATCAAGAAGTACAAGGAGCGCGCACTCTACACGCCGGCGATCCAGTTGACGACCTTCCAAAGTTGGCAGGAAATTGGCGACTGGTACGCGAAGTTGCAGAAGGATCGCGCCGAGCCCACGCCCGAGATTCGCGCCAAGGCACTCGAACTTACGAAAGACAAAAAGACCGACGAGGAGAAGATTCGGGCGATTTACAACTACGTTGCGCCCGAATTCCGTTATGTGAGCTTGTCGTTCGGCGTTGGCCGTTATCAGCCGCACGCCTCAAGCGAAATCTTTGCGAATAAGTATGGCGATTGCAAAGACAAGCACACGCTGCTCGAAGCGATGCTGGCGTCGATCGGCATTGAAGCCGATCCGGTGCTCATCAATTCGTGGCGCAAGCTCGATGAAGAAGTTCCATCACCTTCGCAATTCGATCACGTCATCAGTTATGTCGAGCCGGCCAAGATGAAGCTGTGGCTGGACACGACTCCGGAAGTCGCGCCGTTTGGATTGCTCAGTTATCAGATTCGCGGCAAGAAGGCGCTGTGGGTTTCGCTGAAAGGCAAGCCGCAGATCATTGAAACGCCGCCGAATTCTCCGGTTCCGAATGAGCAATATGCTGAGATCGACGCCAAGATCAACGACGTCGGCACGCTGATCGAGAAGGTCCATTACACGGCTCGCGGCGACTCCGAGTTGCTGTTCCGTTCGGCATTCCGCAATGCGCCCGAAACCAACTGGAAAGACATGATGGGCGAATTTGGCGGCCTGCATGGGGAAGCCAGCGACCTGGTCGCCGATAAACCGGCGGATACCAGCAAGCCCTTCGAGGTGCGCTTCACGCTCACCGTGCAGAACTATATGGCATGGTCGAGCAAGAATCCGACCTTCAAGATTCCGGTGCCGCGCCTCTCAATTCCGGCGGTGAGCGACGACGATGATGACGACGCGGCCGTCGAGGATCCGATCACGCTGAACGGCGCGCCGTTCCTGGGCGATTTCCGAATCAAGCTGGACGTGCCGGAAAAGTACAAGATCAGCTTGCCGCTGCCGACCTCGATCAAGCGCGACTACGGCGATTACACCGTGACCTATACGCAGAACAAGAATGTGGTCACCGCGCAACGGCGTGTGGACTTGCATATTCGCGAAATCCCCAAGGCGCGTGTCGACGATTACCTGGCTTTTCGCCGCGTGGTTGAGTCGGACCAGGAGCAGTTGATTGCACTCGACACCAGCAATTTCAATGGTCCAAAGCTGCCGGAGAACCTGAAGATCGATGATCTGGTCGCGGCGGGACAGGCGGCGCTGCAGAACCACAATGAGCAAGCTGCGCTGGACGCATTCAAGCGCGGTACCGAAGTCGATCCGAAGAACAAGTACGTGTGGAACGGACTGGGCGCGGCCTACATGGGATTGCAGCGTAATGCCGAGGCGATCGCGGCATTCCAGAAGCAGTTGGAATTGAATCCGTACGATTCGTATGCGAATGGCGGAATTGGCTTTGCGTATGCGATGGATCGCAAATGGCCGGAAGCAGCGGCGGCGTTCCAGAAACAGCTGGACGTGAATCCGCTGGACCCGTCGGCGCACGCGGCTCTGGCCAATGCTCTGATGGAGCAACGCAAGTTCGCAGAGGCGGTGCCGGAGTTGGAAAAGTCCGCGTCGCTGCAGCCGCGGAACGGCGAGTTACAAACGCAGCTAGGCCGAGCCTATCTTGAGATCGGGCAGAACGACAAAGGCATGGCCGCGTTCGACAAAGCGGTGGAACTTAGCAACTCGGCCGAAGTTTGGAACAATGTTGCGTACGAACTAGCGCGCCACAAAGTACAGCTTGATCGTGCCCAGCAGTATGCGGAGTCGGCGGTTGCCGAGATCGCCGCGCAGTTACGCAATGTCGATCCCGATCACCTGAAGATCGAGGACTACGGCCGCGTGGCGGAAATTAGCTCGTATTGGGATACATTGGGATGGGTGCACTTCGCTAAGGGCGACATGCAACTGGCGGAGAAGTACGTGGGCGCAGCGTGGCAGCTCAATCACTATGGCGAATGCGGCGATCACCTCGCCCAGATCTATGAAAAGACCGGGCGCGCCGATAAAGCCGCGCAGCTGTATGCGATGGCGCTTCAGGCAAAGCATTCGTATCCCGAAGCGCGCGAGCATCTGACGGCGCTGCTGAAAGATAAGAAGAAAATCGAAGCCGCGCTGAAGCAGGCCGACCAGGAACTGGCGTTGCTGACCGACATCAATGTTGGATCGGTTGGTCCGGACAAGATGCAGGGCAACGTCGCGCTGGTGTTCTCTCCGGGACCGAAGGTCGATGCGGTGAAGGTCTTAGGCGGTAGCGGCAGCAGCGATGACAAGCTGCGCGACGCGGTCAAGAAGTTATCGGCTGAAAACTACGGTGTGCAGTTCCCAGACGATACGCCGACGAAGCTGGTACGGCGCGGTACTGTTTCGTGCAAGACAACGGGATGCGTGCTGGAGTTGACGTCGCCGGAGATGGTGACCTCGGCGGAGTAGAGGAGCAGTGGCTCGTGATTAGTGGTTAGTGGCTAGTAAAGCCAGCGGCTAGTCGGTTAGTGATTAGTAGTCGGAACCAAAGTCGCCTGCGAAACTTGTGCCACGCTCAGCTGGGCCGAATTGATGACGAGCTAAATGCAGAGATGGATTCCGCTTCCCCTTCGCTATGCTCAGGGTCAGCGTCACCACGACCTATGCCCAAAAAGGACGCAGCCGTGGTCAAGACAAATGATCGGGCCCAGGTTAGGCCAAAAGACGGCCGAACCTGGGGCACAAAATTAGCACTGATCACTAACGACTAATCACTAGTCACTGAGTCTAGTGTTGGCTCACTTCCTTCACGGCGGGTGCGGCTGGGGCTTGTGGGCTCGAGGCGGTATCGGTCGTCCTGGTGTAGACGATTTTCTTCGTGCCGCCGTCGCAGGTGCCGACCACCTTGCCTTGTGCGTCCTTATTTTTCTCAACGATGTCGAGCGAGTAGGACTTGACGCCATTTGCGTCCATCTTCTTCGCAATCTCAGATTTCAGGTCTTCACACGGTTTGGCTGCTTGCGCAAAACCGGACATGGGCACAACGAAGGCAGCAGCAACGATCAGGTAGGGTAATTTCATGCTTTCTCCTCGGCCAAAGAGCGACCGAAGTTAGATGTATACCCCGCCTGAAGGCCTTTCCAGATTACCTCGGTTACCCGCGTTTGCCTGCGGCACCATGATCTCCCGGAATGGGATCGGCCCGAGGACGGAAGATTCTCTTCCGCTGCTATTCCCCCGTGAAATCTCCCATATCGTCGGGTTTTTCAGCCACATACAGCAACCGGCGTAGCCGTCGTTCACAGGTGAGGGTATGCACGGTGGAGAGGAACTGCTGTACTCCCTCGAAGGTCGCTTCTCCTTCGATTCGCAACAGAGCGTCTTTTCTTTTCTGGCGCGCGCCGTGCCAGCGCCTCGCGATGTCCGCTGCATTCTCAGTGGTGTCCGTGGCGCTGAGCAGGCGAAAGCCCTGATCCTGAAGGAGCCGCTCGTTCTCCCCGGGAGGACTAAAGATGTAGTAGCCGATGGAACTGCGGCTCGCAATTTCCTGATGCGAGATCATTCCGCCGATGATCAGCGCATCGCTAAACAGAAACTTTCCGCCGGTACGGATGACGCGGTGCAGTTCGCGGAAAACATCGCGACGGCTGGGAATGTGACACAGAACGTCGTTTGCGAAAGCCGCGTCGAAACTGCCGTTGTCGAACGGTAACTTCTTCGAGGCATCGCATCTCTCGAAGCGCACTTGCGCAGACATGTTTCGGGCCGCTGCCAGTTGGTTTGCGTTGTCGATTCCGGGCTCGTTGATGTCGACGCCGAGTACGCGGCAACCTACCATCTGGGCAACCAGCAACGCATAGTGTCCGGAACCGCAGCCGATTTCGAGTACGAAGGAATCGGGTCGCAGGCCCAAGGTACCAGGTATTTCTCTGGATTCGCGCGTGGTCACCCAACTGGTCTGCCCGAAATCATCTCCGTATGTCTCGACGCGAATCTGCCGATAGACTTCCGCTCCGTAGTTGGCGTAAGCGTTATCGTAGAGATCCACTTTTGCTGACACCGAGGTTTCTCTTCGTCTGAGGGCCCCACGAGATTGGGTAAGAATACACCCGGGACGGAGAGCAGTAGGGGTTACACGACGCCGGCGAGTTCCTTGTCTGACGCGGAGTTCTGAGGCTGCTCAAGGGCGCGCAGGGCCTCGCTGATTTGGGTTACTACGTCGTTGGCGCGAGGACGGAAGTTGGCGTGGCGGATGTTGGTGGCTGCGAGTTGCAGTCCGTGAAGCATTGTCCGAGCGCGAGGAAGATCCAGATAGCCGAGAATGATGGATCGCAGCACCTTGCTGAGTGTGATCTGGATGACTTCGGGATCCTCGAGAAGAGGGAGATAGTATCCGTGTTGTCCGGGCAAGGCGGATGGGCGATTGCTCGTGACGTGGTAATAGCAAAATGATTTGTTGCGCATTGCCGGCGAGCCGCATTGGTGCCGTTGGTGCGGACGAACTGACATTGGTTGAAAGACATATGTTTTCCTTCTTCTGAAACGTTTGTTGCGCTCGCCACCCACGACCCAAAAGAAGGGTCAAGGGTGGGGCACCCGAAGTTGTTTCCGTTGTAACCCGAAATTGTTTTGGTGATAAGTACTGTGGAATCAGTGCTGAAGCTCTTAGGGTTCCGGCTAAAGTCCTGAGAACAAGCTGGTTAAGATCTAAAGTCCTAGAAATAAGAGAGTTGCGCAACAACTCATGGCCGAGAGCCGCGCGGACAGGAGTGTCCGCGCCACAAAACACTCCACACGAACAACTTCTAATTCCAGAGTAGCAATTTCGCTGGGACCTACCGGACACTTTGCCGGATTTTATTTCCGTCGTGAAATGAGGTACTTAGGATCGATTTTGGGGGAGCATGGGGCTTGACAAGATTTTTGTACGGTCCCCCGATTAGCGCGAAAAGAAGGGCGCGAACCCGGGGCACCCACGCACTGTTTGTCTCGGATATAGGGTTTCCTCGCCTGCGGCTCGGAATGACAGCAAAGCACAACATAGCCAGGAATGACGGCAAAGCACAACAAACGACAGCAAAGCACAACCTAAATCAGTAAATCGCTTTAGCCAGCAAATCGATTTACTCGCAAAGCGATAAAACCTGTCAAAAAAGCCGGACAGATTGGGAATTTTCGATACGCAAATATTTTTGTCCTATGCGAGAGTTGCGCAAATTCGGACATATAATCGTGCGCCGCTTCGGCTACCCAGGAAGCAGCACCAACAAGACGCAAATCTGCTGGAGGCAAAACTTCATGAAGTGCAATGCAAGACTCGCCACGACGCTAGTCCTGTTGCTCGTGTTGTTCGGCTTATCGGCTGTGGTTGCTCAGGCTGATGACAATGAAGGGTATTGGCACACGCAGGGGAACCAGATCCTCGACGCAAACAACCGCCCCGTAAAAATTTCCGGCGTGAATTGGTATGGATTTGAAACGACCAACCTCGTCGTCTTCGGATTACAACAGCAAGACTACCGGTACATCCTCAATAAGATACGGTGGTACGGGTACAACACAATTCGCATCCCTTTCTCGAACCAGGTGGTGGAAACGAATCCGATTCCCACGGCAATCGCTTTCACAGATGCAAACGGGCACGCCATCAATCGTGACCTGCAGGGCAGAACCGCGCTGCAGATACTCGATAGCATTGTCCGCTATGCGGGCGATATCGGGCTGAAGATCATTCTCGACAATCACCGTTCAGAGGCGGGCAGTTCGGCGGAAGACAGCGGTCTGTGGTACACCGGGGCTTATCCGGAAAGCTCGTGGATCGCAGACTGGACAGCGTTGGCGTACCGGTACCGTCATAACCAGACGGTGATTGGTGTGGATCTGCGTAACGAGCCACATAATGCGGCGTTCTCGGGAGCCTGCTGGACGGGGGACAATGCGGCTGGCGCGATCGTAGGCCCGGCCACGAATTGTCCAGTGGATGATCCGTCGACGACGGCGACTCCACACAACTGGCCGGCAGCGGCGACGCGCGCGGGCAACGCTGTGCTCTCGGTTAACCCAAACGTGCTCATCTTTGTAGAGGGCGTCGACAACTATGCCGACTACAGCGTGAGCTACGCGTGGAACTGGGGCTGGAATGGCGCGAACCTGATCGGCGTGGCGAAGCACCCTGTGGTGTTGAACATTGGCAACCATGTTGTCTATTCGCCGCACGACTACGGACCGTCGCTGTACAAACAGGGCTGGTTCAACAGCAGCACGACCTACTCAAGCCTGGCCGGGGTCTGGGATCTGTTCTGGGGCTACATCGATAACCAGAAGCTGGCGCCGGTGTGGGTGGGCGAATTCGGAACGCCGAATGCGGATTCCGATGTATTCGATACGACTCCGGGTTCGGAAGGGCAGTGGTTCAGCAGTCTGGTGCTGTATATCGGGAACCATCCGAACATGAGTTGGACCTATTGGGCACTGAATGGGAACGATTGGTTCGCACTGCTGAATAGCAATTGGAGTGGAGTTACGAGTCCGTTGAAGCAGTCGGTGCTTTCGACGATTCAGTTCCATTGATGTCATTGGTGAAGCAGTTCACTTGGGGCGAGGCGAGGGCTTCGCCCCTGAGTTGGTTGCGGCGCGTTCTTTTACGTGCGAAATGCAGATCCCTCACTCGCGGCGCTCGTTCGTGATGACCAAGCGGGAAATGCAGATCCCTCACTCGCTGCGCTCGTTCGTGATGACAAGGGAAGCCTCGACTTTGGCCTGATCTGAATCCAGATTGGCTGTCGAACATCATGTAAAATTGAGTGTTTGGCCTTGGGCACCGGAGCGCCCTGGGCGAGAGGTCTTTATCTATGGCAACTGTGGAAGCGCTTCCTCAGATCAGCACACGCGATCTGCAACCCTTTAAGAATGAGCCGATGGTCGACTTCAGCCGGCCAGAAAATGCCCAGAAGATGAAAGCTGCGCTGGACAAAGTCCGCGCGGAACTGGGGCGTGAGTACGAGTTGGTGATCGGCGGCAAGCGAATCAAGACTGCAGACAAGATCAAGTCGATCAACCCGGCGAATCCCAGCCAGGTAGTAGGCGTTTTTCAGAAAGCCGGCAGAGAGCACGTTGAGCCCGCCATGGAAGCGGCGCAGAAGGCATTCGAGACCTGGAGCCGCACCAGTTGGGAGGAGCGCGCTGAGTTCGTGTTGAAGGTGGCGAAGACCATCCGGGAGCGGAAATTCGAGTTCAGCGCCTGGATGACGTATGAGGTCGGCAAGAACTGGGCCGAGGCGGATGCCGACACCGCCGAGACGATCGACTTTGCCGAGTACTACGCGCACCAGGCTTTGAAGCTGGCGAAGGCCCAAACCGACGTACAGCTGCCGGGCGAACGCGATTACCTGTTCTACGTTCCGCTGGGGGTGGGCATCGTGATTCCGCCGTGGAATTTCCCGGGCGCGATTATGGCGGGGATGACGCTGGCATCCATCGTGTCGGGGAATACGGTCATCCTGAAACCCTCGAGCGATGCTCCGGCGATTGCGCGTTTCTTCTTCTCCATCCTGGAAGAATGCGGGCTTCCGGCCGGCGTGGTGAACTTCTGCCCCGGGGCGGGTGGCAGCTTCGGTGACGCGCTGGTGGCGCATTCGAAGACGCGCTACATTGCGTTCACTGGATCGCGGGAAGTGGGGCTGCACATCAACAAAGTGGCGGCTGACCAGGCGCCCGGCCAGATATGGATCAAGCGCACGATCCTGGAGATGGGCGGCAAGGACGCGATCATCGTGGAAGCTGACGCAGACATTGATGCGGCCGTAGAAGGCACGGCGGCGGCGGCGTTCGGCTTCTCCGGACAGAAGTGCTCGGCGTGCTCGCGACTGATCCTGAACGAGAAGATCTACGACACTTTTCTCGACAAGCTGAAGGCACGAGTGGAGAAGATCACGATCGGAGATCCGACTGAGAATCCGAACATGGGTCCGGTGGTGAACGAGGGGTCGATGAAGTCGATTCTGGGCTACATCGAACAGGGCAAGAAAGATGGGCGGCTGATCACCGGTGGAGAACGTCTCACGGGCAAAGACGGCTACTTCGTCCAGCCAACGGTGATTGCAGACATCAAGCCCAAGTCGAAGCTGGAGCAGGAAGAGATCTTCGGCCCGGTACTGGCGGTGATCAAGGCGAGGGACTACGATCATGCGCTCGAAATCGCCAATGACACGGAATTTGGCCTGACGGGCGCCGTGTATAGCCGGGACGAGGAGAAACTCGAGCGGGCCATGCGCGAGTTCCATGTCGGGAACCTATACCTCAATCGCAAGTGCACGGGGGCGATTGTGGGAGCACACCCGTTTGGCGGGTTCAATATGTCGGGAACGGACAGTAAAGCGGGTGGTCCGGACTACCTGCTTTTGTTTACCCAGGCGAAATCGGTGGGGAAGAAGGTCTAAGGACCCGGTTTCATGTTTCATGAACCCACACATCCAACGACAGGATGTGTGGGGCATCCGCAGCGGGAGTCACAAAAATGTCCGAAGGGGTGTTCCCGAGGCTGGTTGTTCGCATCTAAGGGCTTGATTAGTCTAGGCTGGTTGACAGGTGCTTAGCGCCACTGGAGAATAGCTCGTTGATTCTGGCGGGCTTAGCCTTCACCATGCCCATTGGATGATCGCGAGGATCGTGTATGGCACGAATTCTTTGCGTAGATGACGAACCGAACGTCGTCACGTTGAAATGCCGGATTCTGGAAGCGGCTGGTCACAATGTGACAGCCTCAACGTCTGCACAGGACGCGATTCAGAAACTGGAACACGATACGTACGACGCTGTGGTGACGGATTGGCGACTTGGTGACAATGTGGGCCGCGCGGTCGTGCAAGCGGCCAAGAATCATGCCACGTTGCCGGTTGTGGTGGTTTCCGGATATGTTGCGGAGGCGTTTCAAGCAGCCGAGCCACTCGCGGACTTGTACCTGGAGAAGCCGGTCAATCCGGAAGAATTGGTGACAATCGTCAACGAGCTGCTGAAGAGCACGACGCGCGTGGGTTCGGAATAGTTTCGCGGCATCCCGTTCGCGAACGGAACACATCCTACATCTCAGCAACTGCACACTAGCAAGGTCAATCCGGCCTCGCGCTTACGCGGGTCTGCATCGGGTAGCGGTAATGTTGCATCACGTCACATTGTTGCTCCGGGTGCTGTGGTTGAGTGCGTGCGGTGCTTCAGCAGGAGCGCATGTGTATCTGGTAGAACGACGCGGCAGACAGGAGCAACTGAATCCAACCCGGCAAATAGAGATCGGGACATTGCTCGAAAGCATGCCCGACGCCGTCGTCATCATCGACGCCAATCATCGTATTGTTGATCTAAATCCCGTTGCGGCTCGCCTTCTGGGAGGAACGCGGGAGCAACTCGGTTCCCGCGATCTCTTCGAAGCTGGCGCAAAGCTAATATCCGGGAACACGGGGAATGTGATTCGTTTTCGCAGGAACTTGCTAGACCGCGCACTTGCAGGTGAGCAGGTGAGCGGCGAGCGACGGGTGGTTCGGGATCCCAACAGCGGCAAGGACATTGAGTTGGTGATCTCGGCGAATCCGATCTCCGATCCGTCGGGAAAGACTGTCGGCGTTCTGCTGATTGCGCGCGATATTACGGAACTGACGCAACTGCAGAGCCGCTTCTCGGATATGGAGCGGCATCTCGCGATCGGACAGGTCGCGGCCGGCATCGCCCATGACTTCAACAACACGCTGGAAACCATTTCGCATGCCGTGGTCCTGCTGCAGGCGTCACCGGAACCTGGAGCACAGGAACGGCAGACCCTGCTGAGGCTGATACGCAGCGCAGTGGAGCACGGGACTGAGATCATCGCGCGCATACGTGATTACGCGCGAAGTGGCACGGGAGAACTGACAGGGGTCAATGTGCGCGAGTTGCTGGAGAATGCCCTGGAGTGGACCGAGCACCTGCGTCACCGGCGCAACCATGTGCAACTAGTGCGCGAACTGAACGACGTTCCCATGGTGCGGGCGAATGCCGCGGATCTGCGGCGAGTGTTCACGAACCTGATCATCAATGCGCTGCAAGCGATGCCGGAGGGCGGTCAACTGACGGTTGGCTCACAAAGCGACGGAAAGCAAATACACCTGTGGATCAGGGATACAGGGCCGGGAATCGCGGAAGAGGATCGGAGAAAACTGTTTCTGCCGTACTTCACGACCAAGCATGGAGGCACGGGATTAGGGCTGTCGGGCGCGCAGAAGATTATGCTCGCGCTGGGTGGAGATATCCGATTCCAAAGCGAGCCGGGAAAGGGAACGCAGTTCGATATCTATTTACCGGCGGGGTGAACACAGTGGTCAGTGGTCAGTAAAACAAAAAGGCTCCCCGCGGGGAGCCTTTTGAGTTGGGGTGAACTAGCGCGCTTCGCTGGGTGCAGCAGCAGCGGGAGCGCCGGTTCCGGCCGCGCTGGCCGCAGCAGCTTCAGCCAGGATGCGGTGGTGGATCGTGAACAGCGCAAGCTCGAGGCGATCGGAGACACCGATCTTGTCGTAGACGTTGC